>CANPZR010000230.1 GCA_947589175.1 uncultured Lachnospiraceae bacterium
GGCGTCGGCAGACGGCGATTTGGCGGATGGCACGTATTCGGTCGAGGTCGAGTCGAGTTCCTCCATGTTCAAGGTTGTAAAGGCGGAGCTGACGGTGAAGGACGGCGCGATGTCGGCGGTGCTGACATTGAGCGGAACGGGCTATGGGAAGCTCTTTATGGGCACGGCGGAGGAGGCGGAGTCCGCGGCGGATTCGGAGATGATTCCCTACAAAGAGGATGCCGATGGCGCTTACACCTACACGGTGCCGGTCCGGGCGTTGGATGAGCCGATTGACTGCGCGGCGTACAGTATCCGGAAGGAGATCTGGTACGACAGGCAGTTGACGTTTAAGTCGGATTCGGTTTCTTCGGCGGAGGATTCTTCTGACGAAGAAACTTCTACAAAAGATGCTTCTGCGGGGTCATCCGACGAGAGAGAGAAGGAGAACGGGAGCAGCGGAAAGTCGGGAAAGCCTGTGGACGCGTCAAAACTGAAAAATGGCAATTACACGATTGAGGTGACGCTAGAGGGGGGCAGCGGCAAGTCTACCGTGCAATCCCCGGCGTCGCTCCGAATCAAAAAGGGAAAGATGACGGCGCAGATCGTGTGGGACAGCCCCAATTACGACTACATGAAGGTGAACGACAAGAAATATATGCCGGTGAATAACGGGGATAAGGTCTCGATTTTTGAGATTCCGGTGAAGGCGCTGGATGAGAAACTGGATGTAATCGGGGACACGGTGGCAATGAGCAAGCCCCATGAGGTGGAGTACACGCTGACGTTCCATTCCAGTACGATAAAGAAGACAAAATAACAAGTAATAATTAAATGCAAATTTAATTTTAACCTAACTTTTGACTTGAAATTTCTTGATAAAAGTTTAATTTCGATGAAAACTTATTTCTCATGAAATGTGTTTTTTACAAAAATTTACTTGCGAAGAAAATAAGTTTCCGTCGTAGAACAGTGAAAAAAGAAGGAAAGTATGAAAAGAATGAAAAAGCTGCTGGCGGCCGCCACCGTATCGGCGCTGGTTCTCGTCGAGGCGCTGTCGCTGACCGGGTGCGGCGCGGGCTCCCTTTCTCAATTGTCCCCGGCGCAGACGGAGTCCTCCGGGAAGGAGGGCGGCGCAGAGCCGGGGAAGAATAGCGGCGCGCCGGAGACAGAGAAAGAGGGCGGCGCGCCAGAACTGGCGGGAAAGCTAGTGTATGAGGACAGCGCAGAGCTGCAATACGCGGAGAATTTTTCCATCGACCACTACGAGGGCGGTTTCTGCCTGCTCACGACAAAGGACGGCACGCGGATTCTGATTGTGCCGGAGGGGAAGGAGGCCCCGGAGGGGCTGCCGGAGGATATGATTGTGCTGAAAAGGCCGGTGAAGAACCTCTATCTGGTGGCGTCGGCTGTCATGGATATGTTCGACTCGCTCTCGGCGATAGACGCGATTTCGCTCTCCGGGCAGGAGGAGGACGGGTGGTACATCGAGTCGGCGAGGGAGGCCATGAGGGCGGGGAAAATGGTCTATGCCGGGAAGTACAACCGGCCGGATTACGAGCTGATTGTGTCGAAGGGCTGCTCTCTCGCGATTGAGAATAGGATGATTACTCATTCTCCGGAGGTGCTGGAGATGCTGCAGGATTTTGGCGTCCCCGCCGTAGTGGAGTATTCGAGCTACGAATCTCATCCGCTGGGAAGGGTGGAGTGGATAAAGTTTTTTGGCGCGTTAGTGGGGGAGGAGGAGAAAGCGGAGGAGATTTTTGCCGCGCAGTGTGCCGTGGCGGACCGCGCCGCGGCGGATGAGAGGACGGATGCGACGGTCGCCTTCTTTTTTGTCACGTCGAACGGGCTGGTGCAGGTGCGCCAGAGCTCGGATTATGTGCCGAAAATGATTGAGCTGGCGGGCGGCAGATACATTTTTGACGATCTGGGAGATGAGGAGGGCCGCTCTACCCTGAACATGCAGGCGGAGGAGTTTTACAGCCGGGCGAAGGACGCGGATTTTCTCATCTACAACAGCTCGATTGACGGGGGCGTCGCCTCGGTAGAGGAGCTGACCGGTAAATGTCCGCTTTTGAAGGATTTCAAGGCGGTAAAGGAGGGAAATGTCTTTTGCACTACCAACGACATGTATCAGCAGACGATGTCCATCGGCGGCATGATCGGCGACATACACAAAATGCTGCGGCAGGGAAAATCAGGAGAGGTAGAAAAAGGGGCGGAGATGGAATTTCTTTTTCACTTGTCATAACGTGCGATATTGCGTAGGGTGTAGGAAGTTCGTGTATAAATTTTACTGAATGGGGGGCAGGCGTATGAGCGCGCGGAATTTACAGACCAGGAGAAACCTCCGTTATCTGCTCGTCTTTTTGCTTCTCGCGGCGGGTGCGGCGGCGTTGTTTGCCGTCAATATCTGTGTGGGGACGGCGGACATCTCCCCGGCGGACGCCTTGAGGAGCGCGTTCGGGCGGGGAGCGGATTTTACCGCGGGACGGATTATCCGGGACATACGGATGCCGCGTGCGCTGGCGGCGCTGATTCTGGGCGGGGCGCTGGCGCTTGCAGGGTATCTGCTGCAGACATTTTTCCATAATCCGATCGCAGGCCCCTTTGTGCTGGGGATTTCCTCCGGCGCCAAGATGGCGGTGGCGCTCGCGATGGTGTTTTTTCTGGGAAGGGCGGTGCGCGTCACCTCCCTGACGCTGATTGCGGCGGCGTTTGTCGGGGCGATGATTTCTATGGGGTTCGTGCTGCTCATAGCCAGGCGGGTGGACAACATGGCAATGCTGGTGGTCTGCGGGGTGATGATCGGCTATATCTGCTCCGCTATCACGGATTTTGTCGTGACATTCGCGGATGATGAGGATATCGTCAACCTCCACAACTGGTCGAATGGGAGCTTTTCCGGCATTACCTGGGAGAATGTGGCGGTGATGGCCGCCGTGACCGCGCTCTCCCTCGCCGCGGCGTTTGCACTCGCAAAGCCCCTTTTGGCCTATCAGCTGGGCGAGGCATACGCCGGGAACCTGGGCGTCAACGTGCGGCGGCTGCGGGTGCTTCTCGTGCTGCTGTCGAGCGTTCTGTCGGCGTGCATTGTGGCATACGCGGGGCCCATTTCCTTTGTGGGACTGGCGGCGCCCCACATCGTCAAGAGCCTGCTCGGGACGCAAAAGCCCCTTCTCATGATTCCCGCCTGCTTTCTGGGCGGAGGCGTGTTCTGCCTGTTCTGCGATTTGCTGGCGCGGAACCTGTTCGCGCCCACGGAAATCAGCATCAGTACGGTCACGGCGGTATTCGGCGCGCCGGTGGTGCTGTGGATTATGATTCAGCGAAATAGAGAGAGGATGGCGTGACGGATTATGATTCGGCGAAAGGAGAGGGCCGCGTGTGAATTACGATTCAGCGAACAGAGAGAGGACCGTGTGATGGATTACTATTTCAGAACGGAAAAAATGACGGTGGGATATGAGGGAAAGCCGTTAATAGAGGATATAGAGCTCCAGCTGAAAAAGGGCGAGATTCTGACGCTGATCGGCCCGAACGGGGCGGGGAAATCGACGGTTTTAAAAAGCATTTCCAGGCAGCTCTCGCTGATCTCCGGCGTGGTCTGGCTGGGGAGCGACCGGCTCCTGCAGCTGTCCGGGAATCAGCTCGCAAAGAGAATGGCGGTGGTGCTCACCGAGCGGCTGCGGGGCGAGAGAATGACCTGCGCGGACGTGGCGGCGACCGGGCGCTACCCCTATACCGGGCGGTTCGGGTTTCTGTCTGCGGAGGACAGGCGGATCGTGGAGGAGGCCATGGAGCTGGTGCACGTGGCGGAGCTTGCGGACCGGGAATTTACCCGCATAAGCGACGGGCAAAGACAGCGCGTCATGCTGGCGAGAGCCATCTGCCAGGAGCCGGAAATTCTGATTCTGGACGAGCCGACCTCCTACCTGGATGTGAAATACAAGCTCGAATTTCTCTCTATTTTACAAAAAATGCGGCGTAAAAAGAAGTGGACGATTATCATGTCGCTGCACGAGCTGGAGCTGGCGGCGCGGGTGTCGGACCGGATTCTCTGCCTGAATGGGAAATACGCGGATCGATTTGGCAGCCCGGAGGAGATTTTCCAAAAGGATTATATCTCCGGGCTCTTTGGCGTCTCGGCGGGCAGCTTTGACGAGGAAAATATTACGATTGAGCTTGCGGCGCCCCGGGGCGAGCCGGAGGTCTTTGTCCTCGCGGGGGGCGGGACCGGGCGGGCGGCGTACCGCAGCCTGCAGCGGCGGGGCGTTCCCTTTGCGACGGGGATTTTGTTTGAAAATGATCTGGATTACCCGGCGGCGCGCGCGCTGGCGGCTGTCTGCGTTGCCGGGGAGGCGTTTGAGCCCCTGCCGGAAGAGCTTCTCGCTAGGGCGAAGGCAGAAATGGACCGCTGTGTGGAGATTATCTGCTGCAGGGAGCGGTTCGGCTCGATGGAGACGGCGAACCGGACGCTGTTTGAGCACGCGATGAGGCTGCTGGGGACAAAACGGAACAGACCGTC
>CANPZR010000231.1 GCA_947589175.1 uncultured Lachnospiraceae bacterium
TTTCCTTATTATATAAGGAACTGAATCGGGTCTGGTTCATTCTTGTACGAATGTCCTTTTCCGAAAAATTATAAAAAATGTTTTTTAATAATCTTTCGGGGTTGTTTCACTGTTCAATTATCAAGGTTCTTTCATATGATATGCTGTCCGCTCTGTAATGTTCCTTTTGTGCGTCAGCGAGATTTATCTTACCAAAGATATCCACCGTTGTCAACACTTTTTTTCATTTTTTTTAAAAAAATTTTTTCTGGCGTTTTTTTGGGGGATTTTGGGAACTCAATCCCCTCTTAATCTTATACCGGCGTTGACGCGTTTACTATCGTGGCTACGACCATAGCCGTCATACTATTTATAACAGATTGAACTCAGGATATATCGCAGGGGGCACTTCTTCCTTATCCATATCCTTGATAATCTCATACAGTCTTTTATTGTAGCTTTCCACAGGTATTCTCGCGGTTCAGCGCGTCAATAGGTCATCGCGCATGCTTTTCTCGCGTATTCCTCCGCGTGGTCGCGCACGCTTACGATCTGCCGTCTGCTGCCGCACACGCGGCACGATTCATTTTTTTTATCAAAACGCGCGATTCTTGCGCGCATGGTCAGCCCGTCTAAAATAAATAATTTGCCGGTCAATAATTCCCCCGCCCCGATGATATATTTCAAAGTCTCCAGCGCCTGAACGCTTCCTATAATTCCCGCCAGGGCTCCCAGGACGCCGGCCTGGCTGCAGTTCGGTATGCTTCCCGCCTCCGGTATTTCCTCGAAAATACATCGGTAGCAGGGATAATCTCCCGGAATCCACGTCATGACCTGCCCCTGAAATTGCAGAATGCCCGCATGGCAGAAAGGCTTCCCGGATAATACGCACGCGTCGTTGATTAAAAATTTTGTCTCGAAATTGTCCGCGGCGTCCACTACAAAATCGTACTGTCCTATAATTTCCTCCGCGTTTTCCGGCAGGAGAAAATAGGGGTATGTCTTTACATGGATCAGATCGTTCTGCTGTTCTAAGGCAATACGGGCGGATTCCGCCTTGTTCATGCCCACCCGATCGACCGAGTGAAGAATCTGCCTGTGCAGGTTGGAAACGCCGACTGTATCCGCGTCCATAATGCCCAACGTCCCCACGCCCGCCCCTGCCAGATACAGGGCGGCGGACGCCCCCAGGGCGCCGGCCCCGACTACCAGAACGCTTGCGTTTTTCAATTTTTTCTGACCCTCAACTCCCATCTGCGGCAGGATAATCTGCCTGTCGTACCTCTGCACTTCATCCGGCGTCAGCTCCCCGCACTCCCTGAGAAGCCACGAGCGGAACCCGTCTCTCAGGCTGTACGCGCGATACCCTTTCTCCTGAAGTTTTTGCGCCACCGGCACGCTTTTCTCGCCAATGCTGCAATAGATAATCAGCGTCTTATCCGCCGGAAGCCTCTCCTGCGATTCCCGATCATCCCAGCATATGGCGCCTGGTATGTGACCATGGGAATAGGCAATTTCCCCTCGGATATCTACATAGACATACGAGTCCGCCTGCCAGTTCTCCACTTCCTCCACCGTAATAACCGTCATAATTCCTCCATTCCGGGAACGTCGCAAACCGTGGACTTTTACTCCCCTTCCACCGATTTTCCCATTCTGCTAAATCTGAATGTCCCTATAAAGCGCCGCTGTCTCCGCGGTCCCAACATTTTTTATTTCGGCAGTATGGCCCGCATTTTTTACATAAGAAAAATATTTTCATACCAAAATGAGAAAAATATTCTCATTCCTCGTACCGGTCAACCCATTCTTCGAGTTCCGTTACCAGCGAATCATCATTATATTTCATTGACAGGCGGATCAGTTCATACATCCATTCCCGGAGGTAATAGTGAATGCTGTATCGCGCGTCGTATTCCTCGATCTCCGTAATGTGTTCCTGCTCCATCCTCGCCGCCATCTTCTGGAACGCCAGGTACAAATATTTTACCGTTCGTCTTTCCTCTGCCTTTGTATGTTTTTCCCAGAGCAGTCCCGATCGGTTTATCAGCCCCAGATAAAGGATTTTATCAATTTCTATGCTGGTCTCGTCAAAATAATCATCCAGATAAACCCTTCCCTCAATCCGGTCCGGTCCCATATAGGGATACGTCTCCAGACAGCTCTGGCGTCCCTCCGGGCTCTCGATCATATCCAGCTCGCCCTTGGGCTTATTCATGCAGCAAAATTTATATTTTTTGCCGCTTCCGCAGGGACAGAGAGAATTCCTTCCCACTTTCTCGCTGGTGATCGGCTGGCTCACGCTTTTTTCTCTTTCTCCGAACATCCTATCCAGGTCATCTTCATCTTCATCATCCCAGTCATCATCCTCCGATGGATCATCCTCAAACATTTCCCAATATCGCAGATGATCTGCCGCGTTCAGGTTTTTTTCACAAAAAACCTCCTCCGACGAATCGTAATAGAAAAGCTCATCCACGCAGGAATCAAATTCTCCTAAATTAATTGGATCCATCAAGTTCTCATCCAGCAAAAGATGAAGTTCCGGGAGCATCTCGGCCAGATGGCATTTACATATTATATATCCTATCTCATTGTAGATATAATTTTTCTCCCTCGAATCGTACACCAGCCGGCTTAAAAAGTCCCTGAACTCTTTCCCCGGCAAATCCCCATCCATGTATAATTGCGCCATTACATCCAGCATGGCAGAGCGGACAAACTCGTACACGGAATCATCGCGAATCGCCTGTTTCAACAGTTCGAGATCTCCATTATAGGTGTTATACAATATATTCGCCACGCCGTCCGTTATGGCATCTCCAATCAGGTCATCCAGCTTTTTCTCCGGCAGACAGAAAAATTCCACAAGCTTTGGAAAAAACTCCTGGTCATGAAATTGCCCCAGAAAATAGATTGCATATAGATGTAACTGATAATCTTCCCCGATTTTTTTTCTCCCTTTAAAGGCATTTTCGACCGCCTTTCGCAAAAGCGGAAGCGCGCCCTCCCGGTTCGCTGAAATTGCGCGAAATGCCTCCTTGGGAAACTTTCCCCCATTACAATATGTGATTTCCTCTATGGCCTGTTCTAATTCACTCATTTTTTCCCCCGTTTCTACGCAGAACCTGATTCTGCGGTTTATTGTAAAATATACTTTTATCCGTCAAAATCAGTATAACAAAATTCGGAAGAAATGCAACAGTTTTTAACTTATGATGTTTATTATGTAATATAACAGAAGAATAATCCTGCTATATAGTGTAAAAAAATTTCCTGCCTTGTTATCTCATATATCCACATTTAGATTCCTAATTTTTTACAAATTTGTCGATTCTATTCTAATGACTCATCCAATTCATCTACCGTAATGCAAGTAATTTCTTTAAACTGTCTTAATTGTTTATCATTAGTCAAAAACAAATCGCACCCCTTATCAACTGCTACCGCGAGCTGTAAAGCATCCATTGCCTTAAAACCTCTGTATTCCGCTCTGATCCATGCTGCTTTTTTGGCTATTTTTTCGTCAATAGTAGCAATTTCTACATTAAGTGTCTCTATCAATTTTTCAAATAAATCAATATATTCTTGTGAATGGATTCTATATGGAAACACCAAATATTCTTCTATTGTGACTACTGATGACACAAAATTTACATCATTATTGTAACTGTCATTCAAGAATTTCTTTATCTTATTATAATACTGTGGGTTATCTTCATTTTTTTCAATAAAATATATAAATGGCGCAGTGTCTATAAATACTTTTTTATAATCGATCATTCTCTCGCATCTCCCTCATATATTCTTCAACATTTTTCCCTCTTTCACTTGGTTTTGAAAAACTGTCCCAATCAACAAATTCTTTCTGCTTCTTTGTGCCTGGGTAATCTAACAATGTGACAATTACATTTGCCCCGTCATATTTTTTCATATCCTCATCTTCAATTATGACCGTATTTCCCCGCATAACCCCTTTTACTGCTACTAACATAATAATTCCTCCCTCTATCAAATATCAATTAGCGCAAGCACCATCTATGTTTTCTTCACTATTATACCACACTTACACCCATTCTTCTATCGAATCTTTAACAAATATTATGAATTCATCCCTTATTCCGACGCCAACCGGTATTTATTTTCATATGCGGCATAGTTTTCAATAAATTGCGGCGTCCTTTCTGCCTTCAGCCTGTTGAGGTATACATGGCTGCTCAGATTGGCTTTATCGAGCTGAATAACAGACACGGCTATATTGGAACAGTGGTCGGATACTCTCTCACAATTTATGAGCAGGTCGGACAGATAAACTCCCAGCTCCGGGCTGCACTCTCTTTTGCGCAGTCTCTCAATATGCTTATCCTTAATCCTTGCTGTCAGCTCGTCAATGACCTCCTCCAAGGGTTCTACTTTCAGCGCGATACTCCTATCGTCTTTGATAAATGCCTTCACTGTCAGTTCGGAAATCTCTGTCAGGGCGGCAAACAGCGTCGC
>CANPZR010000232.1 GCA_947589175.1 uncultured Lachnospiraceae bacterium
AACAGTATATCCGGCTTGCTGTCAGAACGGCGGAGGATAATGATAAGCTTGTTGCTGCATTGAAAAAGAATCTGACGGAAAGGTGATCATGAAATGAAGGTGTGTATTGTTGGCGGAGGACATATTGGAACGACTTTAGCTTGTTATATAAAATATACAGTTCCTTCAAAGCAGGTTTCAATATTCACAAGACGGCCGGAGATGTTTTCGCAGAAGATAAAATGCAATGACTGGGAAAAAGAAATTGCTTATGAGGTAAGTCTTGATTGTATTTCCGGAGTCCCGTCCATGGCGGCCGAAGGGGCAGATTTGATTTTTATTGCGCTTCCGCATTTTGCGGTAGAAAAGGCTTTTCAGGACATTTCTCCATTTGTATCCGAAGACGCATTTATCTGTGTATTGCCGGGAGGCGGAGGCTGTGAATTTTATTTTGATAAATATTTTATGCAGAAACAGACGCTCTGTGGCTTTCAGCGCGTTCCTTTTACGGCGAAGCTTGAAATATACGGCAGGGAAACTAACTTAAAAAGCTGGAAGCCATATAGCGTCGTGGGCGCGCAAAAAAGGGAACGGATTGATGAGGCCTGTAGCAGGATTGAATCCTGTGGCTTGCGGACAAGAAAGGCAGAGAATTATCTGTCGGTGGCCCTGACTCCGACGAATCCAATCCTGCACACATCAAGAACATATGAAATATTTGGGACATATAGTCGGGATCATATATTTCATGATAAATGTAAATTTTATGTGGGATGGACGGATGAAGCCTCCCGAACCCTTTTTGCTATGGATTCAGAATTACGGGAATTGCTGTCTCACATAACGGAATTAGACACGAGCGCAATACGTCCGTTAGCAGAGCATTACGAAGCGCCAACAGTAGAACAGATGACAAAGAAGATAAACGGCATTGCAACATTCCAATCTGTGTATGCACCATTAAAGCCAACGAAAGATGAAATGGGTTTTGTTGCAGATACGGATTCAAGGATGTTTACGGAAGACTTTCCGTGGGGATTGTTGATTATCCGTTCATACTGCGATTTTTTCGGCGTGAAAGCGCCGATGATGGACAAGGTACTGAAATGGTATGCGGATTATATGGGATTCGACTGGTATGTCGATGGAAAACTCTGCGGCAGGGATCTGAAGAATACGGGTATTCCGCAACGGTATGGCATTAAAACACGAGAAGAACTTATGAACTATTATTTAAAATAAAAAAGGAGGAAATGAACATCATGAGTAAAGAGGAACTATTGTCAAAAATTCTTAATGAAAGGTCTTATTATCCTGAATGTGAGAGGAAAGGAGTGGAACAGCGTAGAGAGGAACTCCTTGCGTGGGATAAAAAATACAATGAAATTAATGAATATTATAACGTGTGGGGGTTTGATCGTGCAGGTTTTATGGATATGGATAAGTATTTGGATCATGGGATTTTTCGAAAACAGAGATATGAAATTAATTCTCGATTTATGTGTTATGGGGATGCTTTCCCCACTAATTATACAGTCGTTATGAGAGATAAAAGTTTGTTTGAAGCCTTAGTATCTCAGTTGCTTAATGATGAAAAGAAATATGTAAAATCCTATGCTTTTTTTAAAGGGTATCAGTATTTACCTAATGAAGGAGTATTTGAACAGCGTAAAGAGGATACTTTTGAAAAACTATGCGAGAGACATGAAGGAGAGAAACTTGTGTTTAAACGCGCCACAGGTTGTTCTGGTCTTAGCGTACATATCTGCAAGATTGAAGATGGGAGACTATTCACGGCTTCGTCAACACGGGGGGGTATGTCTCCAGCGGATTACTTGGGAACTATTCTTCACCCTAATGCCACATGGATGATACAGCCATTTGTAAAGCAACATATATTTATGGAAGGCCTAAATCCTGATACGGTGAATATTATCAGAATTGTGACATTCCATACTGGTAAACGTGTATTCTCTGTTCAGCCTATGCTGGTTTATTCCCGGGGTGATACGGAAGTTTGTAATTCAGATCAAGGAAGTTATTATGTGGGAATCGGCGAAAACGGGATTATTGAGAGAAAAGCGATTGACAGGATGGCGAGCTGCTTAGTGGATTGTCCTGTCGGTGGACAAAAACTTCCATATTTTGAAGAAATTAAGGAATTAGTTCAAACGATTCACAAAGGACTTCCTGAATTATTTACTGTAGGATGGGATGTGGCCTTAACACCGGATGGACCGCTAGTGTTCGAGGGAAATGATGGTTGGTGCCCATACGTCAGCGAATGGAATGATGAGACGGCACTGAGGCCAATTTGGGATGCAGCGCTTTTTGAAAGAAAAAATTATTATAATAATAAAGAGTGATGTGTAAGCAGTTCAAAAAACGGCGTAGTGGAATGTTTTTTTCCATTTGCTATACTTTCAGTAAAATAGTGGAGTGGCATAATGAAATTTGGCGAAAGTAAAGGCATTATTAGTGCGTTCCCGATCGGCATTATTATGATTGTCATGATTGGGAACTTTATTAAGGACGTGAAGAAGTATCTTGGGGAGAGAAAGTGCTAAAAGCTATAAAGCCTGCCTTGTATGCAGTGTTTAGTTGCTCAGGGCAGGCTTTATGTCTAAAATAGCACCTCGATTTTACTTATTCCCGTAATTTGATTCCTCCTGCACCATATGCTCATGCTGCTGGTGCAGTTTCAGGGTATAATCCATGGATATCCCCGGAGTGTCGCTGGCAGCCTCCTACAGTTCCATAGTGTGGCTGTACTCCCGGATTTTCGACCATATACTGGCAGTACTCCATCAGTTCTAATGGCGTAAATCTAATGGCGTAAAACGCCCGGGCTTTGTGGCGTAAAGCGACACAAACTTGTGCTAGACAACAATTGACATCCGGATGGGGGAGCGCGTATAATTGAAATGTACATAAAGCAGGGATGTATACGGAATTGTTGCTTTTGTGGGTACTTTTGCAGACAGAAATTTCATGCTTGCTAATTTACCAGATGTGTATTATAATCGAAGAAGGGAGAGAGTGAATGGGAAACGAAGTTAAGAAAACGGTATCTGTGCCGAGCGAGATCGCGCAGAATTTAAAGGTGGCGGAGGAGGATGACAGCGCAAGATACGACGAAGCGGCCAGAAACCTTGTAGCGCAAAAGCCGATTCTGGCGTATATTTTAAAGAGCGCGCTGGATGAGTATGCCGAGTACACAGTGCAGGAGATTGCGGAGAAGTTTATCGTGGGGACGCCGGAGGTACGAAAGATAGCGGTCCATCCGGATCACCCGGACAAGACGGCCGGTTCCGGGATGATGAGCGGCGATGACAAGATCGAGGGACTTCCCACTGTGGATAAGTCCCAGAGGGAAGGCACAGTCTATTTTGACATCCGCTTCTTAGTGATACATCCGGTGAGCGAAGAGCTGCTCGAAATTTTTATAAATATAGAAATTCAGAATGACGATACGCCGGGCTATCCGATTCCCAAGCGGGGCGATTTTCATGAGGAGAAGCAGGCATATGATTTGATGACAGTGGTAGTTTTGAGGCTCGGGAGCAAGGGAGTGAATAGCGGGGATAATGCTATCCGGCTGCTGAGCAAGATGTTCTCTATGGATTTGAATTATAGTGAGAAGCTGGACGCGCTGGAGAATGAATTCCAGATCAGCGCGAGTCGGGAGATTAGCGAGGAGGTGCAGGAAGTGTGTAATTTAAGTACGGGTGTTTTTAATAAGGCTTATGATAAGGGCTATGGTTCGGGTTATGATTCGGGTTACGATTCGGGTATTTCCGCAGGGGAGATGAGGAAGGCTAGAGATATGGCGTATAAACTTCATGACACAGGAATGTCAAACGAGGAAATTGCGAATACGGCCGAGGTCAGCATAGACACAATTCAAGAATGGCTCGCGGAACGTGAGAAGATGCTGGTGTAAGAATTTCTGTTAAAAGCGGCATGCCTTCACCGGGGATGATTAAAAATTATTATTGAAAAAAGATAAGAAAACATTGCATTTTTCTATTAATTATGATAAACTAGAACGGATTGAGAAATCACGCCGATGGATTCCGGCTATGGTGCCCGCGCTGTCAGGCAGACGGCGGGTGTGGCGGGAAGGAGATATCGGCGGAAGAAAAAACCAAATGGAGGTATGAAATAATGAGCGTTATTTCAATGAAACAGTTACTGGAGGCAGGTGTTCATTTCGGACATCAGACAAGAAGATGGAATCCTAAGATGGCTGAGTACATCTACACGGAGCGCAACGGCATCTACATTATCGATCTGCAGAAGTCCGTTGGCAAGGTAGAGGAAGCGTACAACGCAATCAAGGACATCGCGGCAGAGGGCGGCAAGATTCTGTTTGTCGGCACGAAGAAGCAGGCGCAGGATTCCATTAAGGCTGAGGCGGAGCGCTGCGGCATGTTCTATGTCAACGAGAGATGGCTCGGCGGCATGCTGACCAACTTCAAGACGATTCAGACCCG
>CANPZR010000233.1 GCA_947589175.1 uncultured Lachnospiraceae bacterium
CAATCGGCGCTACCTACGAGTTTGCCAGCATGATTCAGGAGAATGAGAAGGCGACGAAGCAAAAACTCCAGCAGTCATCTCAGTGATTGTTGTATAATGTTTGCTGAACAATGTTCGCCGAACATAGTTTGATGAACAATGTCCACCGGATATAGTTATATAAAAAGGAGGTTCTGTTATGGAACGGTTAAAGGGAAAAGTGGCAGTTATTACCGGAGGAAATTCGGGAGTGGGAGCGGCGACGGCGAAGCTGTTCGCCAGTGAGGGCGCCTCGGTGATTATTACGGCCCGCAGAGAGGCCGCACTGGCGCAGATTGCTGATGAGATTACACAGGCGGGAGGGGATGTTCTGGCGATTTCCACGGATATTTCCAAGCCGGAGGATCCGGAGCGACTGATGAGTACGGTTATGGACAAGTACGGGAAGATTGACATTCTCGTAAATAACGCGGGCATTTTAGAGGAGGGCTTAAAGCCGATCGACCGGTACTCGGATGAGGATCTGGACCGCATTGTGGAGACCAACCAGAAGGGAACCATGCGCTGTATGCGGGCAGCGAGCCAGAGGATGAAGGAGGGAGCCAGCATTGTGAATGTGGCTTCCGTAGCGGGATATGAAGGCTGTGGAGGCGCGGCTTATGTCTCCTCCAAGGCGGCGATTATCGGCGTGACCAAGCACACGGCCCTGCGCTTCCAGGCTCAGGGAATCCGCTGTAATGCTGTGTGTCCGGGTACCATTGTGACGCCCATGACATCCTCGATGAAGGCAGATGAGCTGGATCAGGATATGTTCGGCGCCATGGCTACGCATTCCAATCTTCGGACCCAGCCCTGCACGGCAGAGGATGTGGCCAATATCCTTCTGTTCTTGGCCAGCGACGAGTCCCGCGCTGTGACCGGGCAGATTCTTGTCACGGATTTTGGCGCCAGCCTGTGATTTTGAACCATGTGAGTTCGATAAATTGCTGAGAACGGAGGATTTACATGTATAAGAGCAAGACATATTTATTTAGCTATGAAGAAGTGGAGGACGAGGGAAAAGGCCCGGAGGATTTGGTTGAGATTATTTTGAACGACCCGGAGCTCCCGTCCTTAGAGGAGATTGTCATTGGCCCGTGGGGCGAGGCGTGGGATGATTCGGTTCAGCCGGTCGTGGATGGAATCGTGGCGAATAAGGACCGTTTTTCCCACATTAAGAGCTTGTATTTTGGCGACATGGATTATGAGGACTGCGAGGTTTCCTGGATTATGCAGGCGGATTACTCGGAGCTTTGGGGCGCTGTGCCGCAGCTTGAAAAACTGACGATTAAGGGAAGTACGGATCTGGAACTGGGAGAGATCGCGCACGAGAACCTGCAGTCGCTGGAGATTATCTGCGGCGGCCTTCCGTCAGAGGTCATAGAGCAGATTGCCGGAGCCAAGCTGCCGAATTTAAATCGTCTGCTGCTCTATATCGGCGTGGAGGAATACGGATTTGACGGCGATCTGGATACGATTAAGGATATGTTGGCCAAGTCGGATTTTCCGAAACTGACCTATCTTGGCATCACGGACAGCGACATGCAGGACGAGGTGACAGAGGCGGTGCTGGCGTGCAAGTACATCGACCAGATCGAGGTGCTGGACCTCTCGATGGGAACCCTGACGGACAAGGGCGGACAGCTCCTTCTCGACGGACTGGGAGCGCATCCGAATATCAAGAAGCTGGATCTGCACTACCATTTTCTCTCCGATGAGATGATGAAGAAGCTGGAAAATCTTCCGGTAGAGGTGGATATGAGCGAGGGGGAAGATGCGCTCGAGTATGACGGAGAGTTGGAATGTTATCCGATGCTGACCGAGTGATGAGCCGGATACTGATCGGGAGCCGAGACTCCAAAAGAACCATTTATCTTGAACAGGCAGCGGGGCAGCAAAATGCCCCGCTTATACTTATTCCATGGGACAAATCCGGGAGGCTTCCCGCCTTGCCGGAGGGAAGGCATGTGATTAAGATCGACCCGCCCGCCGATGGGACATATGAGATCGCGGGCATGGAGGGGCGGCTGCGGAGGTATCAGAATGAGCTGAGAGCGATGGAGAGGGACGGCCACATTTTCCTGAATACGCCGGATGCCATCTGCGAGGCGCTGGATAAGCGCGCGTGCAAGAGCAGGCTGCAAGGGGCGGGACTGCCGGTGACGCCGCTGCTTCCCGGCTCGTTTGCGGGGGCGGAGGAGCTGCTTGCCTATATGGAGCGCGCGCGGGAATACGCGGTTTTTGTCAAGCCCAATCTCTATTCCGGGGCGGCGGGAGTGATGGCTCTCCGTCTGAATCCACGGGGCGGGAGGGTGGCGGCGTACGCGTCCTGCGCGCTGAGAGAGGGAAAGCTGGTCAACACAAAGAAGCTGCGCAGGCTGGAGAATCGGGAGGAGATCGGAAAACTTCTGGACGCGCTGCTTGTCCTGGACACGGTGGTGGAGCGGTGGATGCCCAAGGACACATACCGGGGAAAGAGCTACGATCTGCGGGCGGTGTATCAGTTCGGACACATCGCTTTTTTGGTGGCGCGCCTGTCGGATGGGCCGATTACCAATCTGCACCTGAACAACCGGGCGCTCGGGGAGGACGCGCTGGGACTGGGCGAGGAGAAGCGACGGGAGATTGAGGAACTCTGCCGGAGCGCCATGTCGCTGTTTCCCGGCCTTACAGTGGCGGGAATCGACATACTTCTTGAGAAGAACAGCAAAAAGTCCTATATTATTGAAATCAATGGGCAGGGCGATCTGATGTATCAGGATATATACGGGGATAACCGGATTTACCGGGAGCAGGCGGAGCGGATGGAGCAGTGGTCGGAAGAACTGACGGAAAAATGATGGAAGCAGACGGAGCGGATGAAACAGTGGTCGAAGGAACTGGCATAGAAATGCTGGGAACAGATCGCGCAGGATAGCTGACGGAATGCGTGCGGAGGAGGAGCGGATGGAAGAACCGTTGGATATGAATAAGATCGTGGGGAGCCATCACATTCTGATGGTGTGTCTGGACACGCTCCGGTACGACGTGGCGGTCCGCGAGCAGGAGACGGGCGGCACGCCCGTTCTGAACCGGTACGGAAAATGGAGAAAATGCCAGTCGCCGGGGAATTTTACCTATCCCTCCCACCAGGCTTTTTTTGCCGGATTTTTTCCGATTGATGAAGAAATCCGGGATATGAAAAAGCGGGAAAAATTGTTTTTTTCAGAGGACGTGGGAATGGGGCGGAAGGCGCCGGAGGGCGCTTTTCATTTTCACGGGCCCAATATCATACAGGGATTGGAGCGGGAGGGATACGACACCTGCTGCATCGGGGGCGTCAGTTTTTTTGACAAGAGGACGGAACTGGGGAGCGTGATGCCGGGATATTTCCGTCACAGCTTCTGGCAGCCGGGCTTCGGATGCCAGGTAAAGGATTCGGCGTCCCGCCAGGTGGATTTTGCCATCGGACGCCTGGCGCGGATTCCGGAGGGACAGAAGATTCTCATGTACATCAACATTTCCGCCCTCCACTATCCCAATTATTTTTATCTGCCCGGCGCCAAAAAGGACAGTGTGGAGAGCCAGGAGGCCGCCCTGCGGTATGTGGATAAGGAGCTGGGGCGTCTGTTTGAAGTCTTTGCCGGGAAGGGGGATACATTTGTAATCTGCTTTTCCGACCACGGGACCTGCTATGGGGAGGATGGCGTGTGGTATCATGGCGTCAACCATCCCATCGTAAATACCGTTCCCTATAAACATTTTTTGTTAAAGAAAAATAGCAAAATGACAGAGTAAAAATGGAGATAAGTGTGAAAAATCACGCCGATGCGATGATTGTTTTACGATGCGTAAACGCGTAGAAATGAGGACTAAAATGATAGATCCGTATATTCAGTATATGTACAGCTATCCGCACAAAACGGCATACGGCCCTCTGCGGGGAATCGATTTGAGGGAAGCCATGCGAGCCTTGCGCTGTTCCACAAAGGTCATGGGGCAGTTCCCCGATTGTATGGAGAAATCCGGGCACTCTCTGGATTTTCCAGAACGTCGTGTGAAAGGGCAGCAGAACAGCTTATATTTTCACATCCCGTTCTGCCCTTCCAAATGCGGCTACTGCAATCTCTTTTCTCTGGCGGGGGAGCGGCCGGAGCGGATGGAGGCATATGTGGACGCCATGGAGCGGCAGGCGGGGCAGCTCGGCGTCCTTTTGCCGGAGGGGGCGGAATTTCAGGATCTGACGCTGGGAGGCGGCACGCCGCTCTTTTTGCCGGTGCCGCTCTTAGAGCGCGTTTTTGACATGGCGGAGAAGCATTTTAGATTTCAGACGGGAAAATATCCCGAGGTGGTGGAGACGTCGCCGAATCAGACGGATCGGGAAAAGCTCTCGCTGCTCAAAGAACGCGGCGTGACCCGGATCAGCATCGGCGTCCAGAGCTTTTTCGAGGAGGAGCTG
>CANPZR010000234.1 GCA_947589175.1 uncultured Lachnospiraceae bacterium
TTCACTTTAACCTCCATTCCGGAGCGTTCACGCGGCGGGGCGATGGAAGAAAAAAATGTAAATACATCGTAAATACAGTGTAAGTACAGTCTTCGTATGCAGTTTTTCATCTGCCGTCGCGGATTACCCTCCTATTTTTGAATAACAGTGCATATCAGCACACAACTGTTTTTATAACAGTATATAACAGCATAAATCATTTGTCAATCCCCTATTGAATGGATTTAAAAGATTGATTTAAAAGATTTTCAAAAATATTCAATAACCCGCCGCGGCCTGCCCCGCGATGACGGCGGCCCCGAAAGGGACTAAAAAACGCAAAAAGGGGAAGAATAGTTAAAAATTGTCTTGTAAATGACATAAACTTCACATATAACATTGATTAAACGGGCGGGTCATGGTATAATAGACCATGGAAATTTCTAGAAACGGAGGAAAGCAAATGGATCATTTGGACATGCTGGAATACAAAAGTGTTCACATTCTGAGAGAAGCCTACAGCGAGTTGGGAAATCTCTGTATGCTTTGGTCGATCGGGAAGGACTCTACCGTTCTTTTATGGTTGGCCAGAAAGGCCTTTTTTGGCCATGTACCGATTCCGCTGGTACACATTGACACCCATTACAAGATACCGGAGATGATTGAGTATAGGGACCGTCTGGCGGCGGAGTGGAATCTGGATATGATTTACGGGGAGAATACGGAAGCGCTGGAGAACAAGCAGACGTTTCCGGATGGGAATGTATCTCACATTGACTGCTGCATGAAGTTAAAGACAGAGGCTCTGACTAACACTTTAAATGCCAGTTGGCCGAGATACCGTTTTAATCACAGCAAGGGCGTTTATGAAAAGGACGTCAACTGCGAGCCATACACGGGCGTTATTGTAGGCGCCAGAGCGGACGAGGAGGGGAGCCGTTCCAAGGAGCGTTATTTCTCGCCGCGCGATAAGAACAACGACTGGGATGTGGGGGATCAGCCGCCGGAGTTCTGGAACCAGTACAAGACCGACTGGGCGCCGGGCACTCATGTGCGCGTTCACCCACTTCTTGACTGGACCGAATTAGACGTCTGGGAATATATTTACCGGGAGAATATACCGGTAGTTTCTCTTTACTTTGACCAGGGCAACGGCACCCGTTACCGTTCGCTGGGATGCGGGCCGTGTACGACGCCGGTCGAGTCTACGGCGAAGAATGTAAAAGAGGTCATTGAGGAGCTGAAGACCGGCAAGTTTGCCAATATCGCGGAGCGTTCCGGACGCGCCCAGGACAAAGAGGGCGGCGGCGGACTGGAAGAACTGAGACGCAGCGGATATATGTAATCAATGGAGGTCACGATGAAAAAAGAAGATATGAATATAGTTATCGTCGGTCATGTAGACCACGGTAAGAGTACGCTGATGGGGCGTCTGCTGGCAGACACGGACTCTCTGCCGGAGGGAAAGCTGGAGCAGGTCAAGGAGACCTGCCGCCGCAACTCCAAGCCGTTTGAGTACGCCTTTCTGCTGGACGCGCTGAAGGACGAGCAGGCGCAGGGCATCACCATTGACACGGCCAGATGCTTTTTTAAGACGGAGAAAAGAGACTACATTATTCTGGACGCTCCGGGACATATTGAGTTTTTGAAAAATATGATCACTGGCGCTTCCCGCGCGGAGGCGGCGCTGCTCATGATCGACGCCAAGGAGGGCGTGCAGGAGAACTCCCGCCGCCACGCCTACATGCTGTCCATGCTGGGCATCCGCCAGATCGCTGTAGTGATCAACAAGATGGATTTGGTGGACTATGACCAGAAGGTATACGAGAGCGTGAAGAAAGAATATCTTGAGTTTTTGGAGAAAATCAACATCACGCCGAAGTTCGTCCTTCCGGTGAGTTCCTTTATGGGAGAAAATATTGTTAAAAAGAGCGACAAGATGCCGTGGTACGACGGCATGTGCGTGTTGGAAGTATTAGACGAGTTCGAGTGCGAGCAGCCGCACGAGGATCAGCCGTTCCGTATGCCGGTACAGGATGTGTACAAGTTTACGAGAAACGGCGACGACCGTCGGATCGTGGCGGGTACGATTGAGACAGGCGTGATTCGTCCGGGACAGGAAGTGGTATTCTATCCGTCCGGAAAGAGAAGTCATGTGAAAAATATTGAAGTGTTCAACGCCGACCCCATCGAGGAGGGCAAGCCGGGCATGGCCATCGGCTTTACCATGGTGGAGCAGATTTACATCAAGAGGGGCGAGCTGATGTCGATTGCCGACGAGAAGGCGCCGCAGACGGCGTCCCGGATCGCGGCCAATATTTTCTGGCTCGGCAAGAAAAATCTCGCTCCCGGAAAGACCTATTTCCTGAAGATTGGAGCCGAGAAGGTGAAGATGGAAGTGGAGAAGGTCAAGGGAGTGATCAACTCCTCCAACCTCGACTCCAACCAGGAGCAGGATTCCGTGGGCAAGAACGAGGTGGCGGAGTGTATCCTTGTGACGGACAAGCCGATTGCCTTCGATTTGGTAGAGGACATCGCGGGCACAAGCCGTTTTGTCATTGTGGATGACTACGAGATTGCCGGAGGCGGCATTATCACGGCGGCTCTGGAGGATGAGGCACAGGAATTGCGTCAGGGCACGATGCTGCGCAACTACAAGTGGGAGAGCAGCGAGATCGCTGTGGAGGACCGCATTGAGCACTACGCGCAGAAGCCGAACATGATCGTGCTGACCGGACCGGAGAACACCGGCAAGAAGAAGTTGGCGAAGCTCCTTGAGAGAGAACTGATGAACTGCGGACGGTATGTCTACTACATGGGCATGGGAAGCTATCTGTACGGCGTCGGCGCGGACACCAAGAGAGCGGAGGAGCAGGATCACACCGAGCAGATCCGGCGTTTTGCCGAGGTGGCGAACCTCATGCTGGATGCGGGCATGATTCTTGTCGTGACGGCTACGGGGCTGACCCAGTCTGATTACAAGATTATGAAGACGGTCATCGAGCGCGAGTTCGAGGTTGTCTGGGTGGGCAAGGAGCTCACTACCGACATTTCCCCGGATATGCAGTTGTCCGACAAGGATTACGAAAAGAGCATTTACAAGTTGAAAAATATGCTGAAGGATGCGGGAGCTATTTTTAGGGCTTAAAAATTTTTTAGAGCCTGAAAATTTTTAAAGCTTGAATTTTTTTAGGCATTATACTATAAAAAATATGGAAAGCATGAAAGCATAGAAAGGATTTGCATGAGCGCGCAGAATGAAAATATAGTCTGGCATCCCAACAAGGTCACCGGTGAAGACCGGGCCAGGGTTCTGGGACAGAGGGGGCTGGTGGTCTGGTTTACCGGGCTGTCCGGCTCCGGCAAGTCCACCATCGCCGTGGAAGTGGAGAAAAGGCTGACGGATGCGGGCCGGGCGGCGTATCTTCTGGACGGGGACAACATCCGCCACGGCATCAATTCCGACCTGGGCTTTTCCGATGAGGACCGGAATGAGAACATCCGCCGGATCGGCGAGATCGCGGCGCTGTTCAGGGACGCGGGCATTATTACCCTGGTGTCATTTATCTCTCCTTTCCGCCGGATGCGGCGGTTTGCCAGAGAGAGAGCCGGGGAGGGGAATTTTATCGAGGTGTACGTCAGCACGGATTTTGAGACGTGCAGGCAGCGGGATCCCAAGGGGCTTTATCAGAAGGATATCAAGAATTTTACCGGAAAGGATTCCTCTTACGAGGCGCCGGAGAACCCGGAGATCGTGCTGGACACTGTAGGACACGATCCCGCGGAGTGCGCGGAGATCGTCTATCAGAAAATTATGGAATATCTGGCTTAGAGCAGCGCAGGGGATGTGCTCTCCTGCGCTATTGTTATTGTGTATAGATTCCGCCTTGCGCGGAGCGAGGTGTGATTTTTTGGGGGGCGAGTATGAACAAGAACGAGGAGGATTAATGTGACAAGTGAGTTTCTGACAGGGTGCAGGAGAAAATTGGGGACAGTTAAGACGAAAGTAATCCGGGCGTTTGGAGGCGGACGGAGACGCACGGTCCGGGTCGATGGAGGGACGGTAGTATTTTACACGGCGTATGGCGTGAGCAGGGCGGTCCGTCCGTTCCGGGAGAATTCTGTCCGTCCGGGAATAAAGCAGATTCATTCTAATATTAAAAAAGAACCCAACCTGACCCGGAGGACGATGGTGCGGGACGCCTATTTTGAGAGCGTGCTCCAGAGCGACCGATACGCGTTTCCGCGGATATTTGTTTCGGTCAATCCATTTGGGGAGTCTCCTCTGACAGCGCTGGCGCTGTTTACGACCCAGCAGAGCTGCCGGGTGAGGGTCACCGTCAAGGGCAACACGCCCAGGACGGATTACACCTACGAGCTGCCGTCCGCCAAGCGGCACCGGGTTCCGATTGTGTGGCTGTATCCCAACCGGGAAAATAAGGTGCTGCTGGAACTTCTGAACGAGCCGGG
>CANPZR010000235.1 GCA_947589175.1 uncultured Lachnospiraceae bacterium
GGCTTCCATTTTGGGACTGCATGGCTTGGTGATGTCAGAGTTATCGATCACAATGACGGCATGTTCTTCATCCACCTGGTTCTTTGCCATGGATATATAATTATCCAAAACGGTTTCCTTTTCTTTAAAGGCAGACAAATTTCTTGACAGTCTGTCAATGGTCTTTTTGAGAGAGATCCCTTCATTGAGCGACCGTGCGATTTCGCTCAAATGTACCTTGTTCCCCTCTAAAATCCCATAGAGCATCTGCAGGACAAATTTTTTTCTGCGGGCGTTTCAGGCCTTTGGAAATTTTTTCGGAAAAATTTGATAAATCCCTTTTAATTTCATACGCTAATCTGTTATAATTAATCATGCAAAAACACTCCTTTTTGTTTTGTTATTTTGTGGTGATTTAATTATAACACTTAGGATGTGTTTTTGCATTTCTTATTTTAAACTACAGCTGTCCTTCAGAAAAATGGGGAAACTCAAAAATTTGATTTCTTTACTTTTATATAGAATTATGCTACACTTGATATAGGTGTATAAATAAACATTAAAACAGATGGGATTGTGAGGGCTATCGCGGAATCGAGGTATCATAATGGGGAAAATGACAGTTTTTCATGGTGGGTACAGTATAATAAAAAATCCTAAAATCATAACAGGGAGAAATACCAAGGACTTTGGTCCGGGCTTTTATTGCACGGTTATTCGCGAGCAGGCGGAGCGTTGGGCAAAAAGATATGATACGCCGATTGTCAATACTTATACCGTGCGCCTGAACATGGATTTAAATATTTTGGAGTTCAAATCGATGACAGATGAATGGCTGGATTTTATCATCCAATGCCGCAACGGCGAACCTCATAATTATGATATTGTAATCGGCGCAATGGCTGACGACCAGATTTATAACTATGTAGCGGATTATCTGGATGGCGTTATTACGAGAGAACAGTTCTGGGTTCTTGCAAAATTTAAGCATCCGACTCATCAGATAAATTTTTGTACGGAGTCGGCATTAAAATGCCTGGAATTTGTTATAGGCGAGGAGGTATCATCATGACAGGACGGGAAGGCCACAAAGAAAATGATCTGTTTTTTACATGCAGCTTGATTGAATATATAGCGAGAAAAACAAAAAACAAGCGGTCGGATGTGGCGAACGCACTCGGCAAAGAAAAAATAGAAAAAATTTATGAGCTCGCCGATGTCTATCACAGTGACAATATAGATACTGTGAGCGAGGATTTTATAAAAAAGGCGCAGATTCAGAAGGGCGAATTTGACAATATTGCCACTGCCCGCTATGCGGTTCCCAGCCATTGGGATATGGGAAAGGTGTATAAAAGGCTGGTTCTCGGCATAGCAAGAGAGAAAAATCTTCCCATTACGGATGCTATATTGGAGGCGTATAATTCCTTTGTGAGCGAGAAAATTGACGATTATAATTCCAGTTTTTACTATGACGCGCCACAGAATATACTGAACGCTTATCTGGTGGGATATTTGGAGTGAGGGCGACAAAATGTATAAAATATATATCGTCGAGGACGACCGAGTGATTTCCTCGCTTATGAAAAAGCACCTGGAGAAATGGGGATACGCCGTAAAATGCTGCGAGAAATTCCACGATATTGTCGGAGAATTTACGGAGTTTAACCCGCATATCGTTCTGTTGGACATTATGCTGCCGTTTTTCAACGGTTACCACTGGTGCGGCGAGCTGAGGAAAATATCCGAGGTGCCGGTTGTTTTTATTTCGTCTGCCGCCGACAATATGAATATCGTTATGGCGATGAATATGGGCGGCGATGATTTTATTGCCAAGCCTGTGGATTTGAATGTTATGACTGCAAAAATTCAGGCGATGCTGCGCCGCACCTACGACATGGGCAGCCAGATTCCCGTCATGGAGCACAAGGGCGCGGTGCTGAATCTCAACGACGCGACGCTGACCTTTAACGGGCTGACCATCGAGCTCACTAAAAATGATTTTCGTATTCTCCGCACGCTCATGGAAAACAGAGGCAAGGTGGTGAGCAGAAACCGCCTGATGAACGAGCTGTGGCAAATTGACTCCTATGTCGAGGAAAACACGCTGACGGTCAATGTCACCCGTCTTCGGAAAAAGCTGGAGGCCGCGGGGCTTTCTGATTTCATCAAAACTAAGGTAGGGGCAGGTTATATTATAGAATGAAGCTGTTTATTGGATTTCTTCGAAAATATAAAAATACGGGGCTGCTTTTTGCGGTATTTTCACTGCTTTTCGCGGGGATATTCGCGCTGTATAAAATACCGGCGGAGCCCGTGCTCTACGCTTTTTTGCTGTGTCTGTTTCTCGGAATTATTTATTTGGCTCTGTCGTTTGTAAAATTTCACAGGACATACAAGCTCTTATCTGTCATTTATGAAAATCTCCCGTTTATGACAAACGATCTGCCGGCCACGGACGACGCGCAGCAGAAATTGATGAATGATATGGTCGGGAAGCTCTCCCGTATCACGCAGGAAGAAATCAGCCAGTTAAAGTCCGCCAGGCAGGATCACATGGATTATTTTACCGTCTGGGTGCACCAGATCAAGACGCCGATTTCCGCAATACAGATGATTTTGCAGGAGGACGATACCGACGCGCATAACGAGATTTCAGCGGAGCTTTTCAAAATCGAGCAGTATGCGGAAATGGCCCTGCAGTACATTCGGCTCGACAGCAGCGTAAATGATTTTGTGATAAAATATTATGACGTTGACAGCATGATCCGGCGCGCCGTTAAAAAATATGCGCCGCTTTTTATCCGCAGAAAAATCCGCCTGCTCTACGAGCCTGTGTCCGGACAGGCCTTGACCGATGAAAAATGGCTTGTCTTTGTCATAGAGCAGCTTCTCTCCAATGCTGTAAAATATACCTATTCGGGCAGCGTGGAAATTTCGTTTGAAAATCAGGTTATCGTGGTTTCCGATACAGGCATTGGCATTTCGCCCGACGATCTTCCCCGCATTTTTGAAAAGGGCTACACGGGCATGAGCGGCCACAGGGAAAATAAGTCTACGGGGCTCGGACTGTATCTGTGCAAAAATGTATGCGCGAAGCTCGGTCACAGAATTTACGCGGATTCAGAGGTCGGAACAGGCTCCCGGTTTTATATCGATCTTTCTGAAAATAAATTAAATATCGAATAATTATCTTACAAAAATGTCACATCAGGGGCGGGAAATGTCACATGAATCAATGTTCAGAGCGTGAAAAACCGGATATGATTGTGGTGGAAATAATTCCACAGAACCTATTTTGAAAGGAGATTTCATATGGCATTATTAGATGTGGCAAATATCGAAAAAATCTACACGACTCGTCTGGGCGGGAATCAGGTGCAGGCTCTGTCAAATGTCAGCTTTTCTGTCGAATCCGGCGAATATGTGGCAATTATGGGGGAGTCCGGCTCGGGAAAAACTACCCTGCTGAATATCCTTGCCTCCCTGGACAGGCCGACTGGCGGAGAGGTGCTGTTAGAGGGAAAGCCGATGTCGAAAATCAGCGAAAAGGAGCTCTCGGCTTTTCGGCGCGAAAATCTCGGCTTTGTCTTTCAGGACTTTAATCTGTTAGATACATTCAGCCTGCGGGACAATATTTTTCTGCCGCTGGTTCTGTCCGGCAAAAAGCACGGCGAAATGCAAAAACGCATCGTTCCCATCGCGCAAAAACTCGGAATCTCGCAGATTCTTGACAAATATCCCTATGAGGTGTCGGGCGGCCAGAAACAGCGCGCGGCAGTCGCGAGGGCGATTATCACAGAGCCAAAGCTGATCCTTGCCGACGAGCCGACAGGAGCTCTCGACTCCAAATCGGCAGACGGCCTGTTAAATATTTTTTCGGAGCTGAACAGGGCGGGACAGACGATTCTCATGGTAACACATTCCGCGAGGGCGTCCAGTCACGCCGGGCGCGTTCTGTTCATCAAGGACGGCGAGATTTTTCACCAGATCTACCGGGGAAACAGCGCCGATGAGGAGATGTTCCGAAAAATTTCCGACACGCTGACATTGCTTGCGTCAGGGGGTGATGAGGCATGAACGGACAGATTTATCCCCGGCTTGCGCTGACGAATATCCGCAAAAACGCGCGGAATTATGTCCCCTATATTCTGACGTGCATTTTTGCCGTCGCGATGTACTATATGCTCCATTCGCTGTCGATGAATAAAAAAATTGAGGAGACGGTTTTCGGCGGCGCGACCATGATGTATATTCTGGAATTTGGCTGCCATATCCTCGCGATTTTTTCATTTATTTTTCTGTTTTACACAAACAGCTTTCTGATGAAAAACAGGAGAAAGGAATTTGGACTGTTCAATATTCTCGGCATGGAAAAAAGGCATATCGCGAGAGT
>CANPZR010000236.1 GCA_947589175.1 uncultured Lachnospiraceae bacterium
ACACTGATGGCCCAGGAGCTGTTTACCCGCTGCGCGTCCGTGTGCACTGTCAGGCCGTTGATGATAACCCCCGTTTCCGGACGGATGCCCGCGAAGAGCTTTTCGTACTGCTCCTTCGAGATGCTCCCCCTGGTCTTCGTGTGGAGTTCGTACTGTGTCGCCTTCGGCGGCATATTTTTCTTTTTAAAATCTGCCGCATCCAGCTGTGAAAACACAAGGCTTGTGTTCAGCGAAATGAGCAGGATAGAAACCGCAAATCCTACGATAAAAAACACGGCTGTCACCTTGGACGTGCGGATCCGCTGAATGGTCTGTGATACTATATTTGTCATGATATTCCTCCCTATAAAAGGGAATGATTTATCATTCCCCGGATGATTCCTCATTCCCTTTTATCAAAAAATATTACACGTCAGTCAAAGTACAGACTCTTTCTGCATCTTTTGTATTCTTATCATACACAGCATGATATGATTTGTAACAATATACACTCGCAATAGAAGCTTTCACTGTTGCGCCTTTATCCCCATAATCCGTATCTATTACTTTAAAATCATCATTAGGCTCCGGAGCATACAACAACTTTACCTTCACCTGTTTGCCCGTTCTGCCTTCCCAATGCGTTTCGGCTGTTGCGTCATCATTATCCCATATATGCCATGAAACATCTAAAACACAAATGATAGTCACGCCGTCATCCGAAACTGGCTCATGTTGTGAATCTGCATTTGCAACATTTACGCCATTAAATAAAATGCTTGCCATCAGCAATGCTGCCATAAATTTTGCCATTTTCTTCTTTTTTAATCTCATATTTTTTCCTCCTAGTGATTTTAATTTTTTTCTTGCAATCCCCACCCTATTATAGTAAAATAACCTTGTGTTTTGGAGGCGTTCTTTTCAGCATGCCATTGACAGATGGCTACATTGTGAAAAGGACGCTCCTTTTCGCTGTTGACATTTCCGCGCAGTCAATTTTTCTGACGCTGCGGTCTCTTCGGCTGATGCAGAATCCCCATGCAGTGGGGCGGCCATTTGCCGTTCTCTTTTTCAACCCTATGCTGCAGAATTTTGCCAGAAATATCAATCAGCTTTTCTCCGATTTTCATATTCATGCCGGCTCCTCCTTCCTATCAAATTTGCTACAGAGCCTCGCGCAGGCAGTGTGCTCACTCGCTGTCCGCGCACTTCTCTGTGGCTCATGCTTAATCTATCAAAAAATTATTTACTTTTCAATAGCAATTGCAGATTTGGAAATTTTATTGCAGAAATGGAAATTTTTCAGAAATATTCAATCGAAAAAAAATCCCGCCATCAGGCGGGACCTGCTCCATCGGGAATCATGACAACGACGCGAAATTCCCGGTCGCTATGTTGAAACTGATATATGCCGTGATACTTATCGACGATTCTTATTATATTCTTTATGCCAATTCCGTGAAGCTCTTTATTTTGCGCTTTGGTAGTTACATAGGATTCCCCGTTTTTCTCGATTTCGCCCTCGTAGCTGTTCTGCATGGACAGAGTCAGGGCGCCATGCTCCGATACGATTTTAAAGCGAAGGACTTTCTCCCCTGCGCACCGCTCGATTGCCTCCACCGCATTATTGAAGAGATTCGACAGCAATACTATGAGGTCTGTTTCCTCCAGCCGAACCTCCGATAAATCATTGATCTTGCACACGACGACCGCGCCCGCGTTTTTCGCCTCATAATATTTTGCATTTACTATGGTATTTATTATGGGATTATGCGTGTCGATGATATCCAGACCGCGATCGACCTCTCCATTTATCTTTTTCAAATACTCCGAGGCGCCCTCGTAATCTCCCCTGTCCAACAGAATCTGAATATATGACAGATGATTTTTAAAATCATGGGAAACGGACCTCTGCAGCCGGATGTTTTCCTCCAGGGAGCGATACATCGTCTGCTGCCCCTTAGCGTCTATCTCAAACATTCTCTTTTCCCGAAGAAGCATGTTCTTCTCGGTCATGTTCCTCATATAGAAGACCACTAGCACGTTCATTACAATCATGCTGAAAAACATATACCATATCAGATACATCGCGGCGTCATTTTCAATCCAAAAGCCATTTGACATCAAAAAAGCCATTACGCAGATGGATATAAACGGGAACACCGCAAAGCGTATCCCGCCGATTTCATCATCCGCGTATCCCCTCCTGCCGCTGACATGCCGGATCAGGATAATGAGCAAAAGCAGGACCGACTTGCTCATCCATACAGCCAGCATGCCAAAAAGCTGTTCGTTGCCGGTATCGGCGGATAAAACCTGCGTATAGATCGCAATTGTAATATAATCCGCGACAACTAGCAGAAAGACAAATAAAACGGATACAAAAAAGGCCGTCTTTACATTTTCTATCTTTAGCAGGACGCTCCCCCCGAAAAGGCAGGCAATAATGATCGCCTCTTTGATAATAAAATGGCTGTCGAACACATAGCTGACTGCCAGCATGACAGCGGACATCACAACAAGCCACGCGATATGAAAGATTCCGCGGAATCGGAAACCGGATTTTGAAAATATATCGTGAAATAGTAAAAAACAGGTCATTTCAATCAATATAACTAAATACTCCTGAAAATATTCCATCAGATCGCTCCTTTTTTTCTGAGAAACGCTTCCTGCATCTGTCTGTATCTCTGTTTGGATATGGGTATCTCCGCTCCATTTTCCAGCCTGGCAAGATAGCGCTCCACGCTGCGCACATAGTTCACATTCACCAGATAGCTCTGGTGTGTGCGGATCAGATCCTCGGAATCAAAATCCGATTCGATGTCGTTCAGCTTTCTATATACGGCATAGACCTTTTCCGCCCCCTGCTCCATGAGATGAAAGGCAGTCTTGTGAAGATTGTTTTCAACATACACGACCTGGCTCGGCGAGACGGACCGGCGCCCGGCGTCCACGAAATTATATGGCACAGGCTCTTCGCTCATGTTCATCTTCCCCATAACCGCATCCAGCGCCTCGGCAAGCCCGTCCGCCAAAGTTTCGCGATCCTTCAGCACATACCGGATTGCCTCTACCTTGTACCCCTCTAACGTATAATTGATAAATGCCGTTACAAAGATTAAAAATGCATCCGGACAGACCTTGCGCATTTCCCTGGCCGTTTCAATTCCGTTTAAGCCGTCCATATCAATGTCCATAAAAACAATATCAAAATCCTTCATTTTTTCCCTTAATTCCACAAATTCATTTCCGGAAATAAACGTGTCGATTTTGTACTCAATCTGACGTCTGTCAAAATATTCGCTGACATTCTTTTTTATTTTTTCTATAAATACTTTTTCATCATCACAAACCGCTATCTGTAACATCTGTGTTTTCACGCTCCGCAGATTTCGTATTTTCTTTTTATTATGCAGCAGCATTATGCAGCAGGCTCTAATAACCCCCGCCCGTGCTGTCGCTCATATATTCTCTCGCCTCCTCGGCGGCCCGTTTTACATCGCTCTCCAAGTCCCTCGCCGACATCAGGCGGCAGCCCGCTCCCCGGATAATAATCTGCTCCAGCCCGTCCGAGGTGGCGACGGTGACATGATAATCCTTTCCCTTTTCCTGGGCAAATTTTTCGATGTACTGGTCCGCCGTCTCCGCCTCTTTGGTATAGACCACGGTGATGTTGTGGTATTGAATCACCTCCGTGGGGTGCTTCTGCACCCGGTAGGCGTCAAAGACCAGAATCAGGTGGCATTTCTTCAATCCCTGATAATTGCACAAAATGTCCATCAGGCGGCCCCTGGCGGCGTCGATGCCGGTTTTTGCCAGCTCGTTTAATTCCGGCCAGGAAAAAATAATGTTGTAGCCGTCCACCAGAAGATACCGCTCTCTCCCGGAGCTGTACCCGCCCTTTCTGGGCTTGGCGAGCCCCACCGGCTTCGCCGTCAGAGAGCGCGCCTTTTTCCCGGATATTCCCTTGTGGGAAATGGGCTCCGGCTTCCGGTTGGCGTGGGACGTGCGCATGAGAATCTCGTCGATTTCTTCTATATCGATAAATTCCTCGTCGGCGCTGCCACCGGACGGCATTTCTTCCGCATCCGACAAATCGGAATCCTCATCCGGCTTTTTCCCCGCTCCGGTCTGTATGTGCATATAGCCCGGCGCCTCCCGCCAGTTTACCGTAAACCCGGCGCCGTGGGCGCAGAATACGGAATCCGCCGTGTTCTCCAGATCCCGCTCCGGCTCGTAACCGATCCGGGCAATCACCTCATCCGCGTTATGGCACGGGCGGTATCCCGTCGGCACGCAGACAAGCCGCCCCTCGCCACGGGTGTATGCCGCCAGTTCCCTGGCGTAATTCTGCATCGTGCTCACCG
>CANPZR010000237.1 GCA_947589175.1 uncultured Lachnospiraceae bacterium
AGAATGTGCCATATTACCATCATCTTGAATGAACGATAATGAAAGGAGATTAAGATGGGACAAAAAGTAAATCCACACGGCTTGAGAGTCGGTGTTATCAAAAACTGGGAGTCCAGATGGATCGCGGATGACGCGAACTTTTCTGAGAACTTAGTGGAAGATTATAAGATCCGTCAATTTTTAAAGAAAAAACTGTATCATGCGGGAATCTCCAAAATCGAGATCGAGAGAACGGCAGACCGCGTTAAAGTACTGGTTTATACGGCAAAGCCCGGCGTTGTAATCGGCAAGGGCGGCGCAGAGATTGAGAAGCTCAAAGGCGAGCTTGCCAGATACTCCACAAAGAAAGTATTAGTTGACATCAAGGAAGTAAAGAGACCGGATTGCGACGCGCAGCTGATTGCGGAAAATATTGCGCAGCAGTTAGAGAGCCGAATTTCTTTCCGGCGTGCTATGAAGTCCTGCATGGGTCGTGCCATGAAAGCCGGCGCAAAGGGAATCAAGACCGCGTGCTCCGGACGTCTGGGCGGCGCCGATATGGCCCGCACCGAGTTTTACAGCGAGGGAAATATCCCGCTTCAGACACTGCGTGCAGACATTGACTATGGTTTTGCCGAGGCCAACACGACTTATGGCAAGATCGGTGTAAAGACATGGGTTTACCATGGTGAAGTACTTCCAACCAAAGGCGGAAAAACTGCCAAGGCCAGTTCAAAGGAAGGGAGCGATAAATAATGTTAATGCCTAAAAGAGTAAAGCGTCGTAAACAGTTTCGTGGTTCTATGAAAGGAAAAGCGTTACGCGGAAATAAAATTACTTACGGTGAGTTCGGTCTTGTGGCGACAGAGCCCTGCTGGATTCGTTCCAATCAGATCGAGGCAGCCCGTATTGCCATGACTCGTCACACAAAGCGTGGCGGTAAGGTTTGGATCAAGATTTTCCCGGATAAGCCGGTGACCAAGACGCCAGCTGAGACCCGAATGGGTAAAGGTAAAGGTGCGCTGGAGTACTGGGTAGCAGTCGTTAAGCCGGGCCGGGTGATGTTTGAAATCGCCGGCGTGCCGGAGGAAACAGCCAGAGAGGCGCTCCGTCTGGCAATGCACAAGCTGCCGCTGAAATGTAAAATTGTTTCTCGCGCAGACTTAGAAGGAGGTGCGGGCAGTGAAGAGTAAGGATTTTTTGAATAGTTTAGCAGAAATGTCACTGGCTGAATTGAATGATGAGTTAGTAGCTGCTAAGAAGGAACTTTTTAATCTGAGATTCCAGAATGCAACAGACCAACTTGACAATACAAGCAGAATTAAAGAGGTAAGAAGGAATATTGCCCGGATTCAGACGGCAATGACCAGAGAGCAGAAAGCAGTGAACTAAGTTTGGAAAGGAGGATTTTGTTGTGGAGAGAAATCTTAGAAAGACCCGTACAGGGAAAGTCGTAAGCGATAAAATGGATAAGACCATCGTTGTTGCCGTTGTGGACAATGTAAAGCATCCGCTGTATGGCAAGATCGTGAAGAGAACTTATAAATTGAAGGCTCATGATGAGAATAATGAGTGCAATATTGGCGACAGAGTAAGGGTTATGGAGACGAGACCGTTGTCCAAGGATAAGAGATGGAGACTGGTGGAGATTATAGAAAAAGCCAAATAATGAAATTATTTGGCTTCAGCGAAGTAATCTTTGTTTCAGTGAAATAACCGAAACTCAGGAAAGGAGTATTTGTTATGGTACAGCAGGAGACCAGACTGAAAGTTGCTGACAACACCGGTGCAAAGGAGCTGCTTTGCATTCGTGTTCTCGGCGGCTCTGTTAGAAGATATGCGGCTGTTGGCGATATCATCGTTGCCACGGTCAAAGATGCAGCGCCTGGCGGAGTTGTAAAGAAGGGCGATGTTGTAAAGGCTGTCGTTGTCCGTACGGTAAAAGAGATTCGTCGTCCGGATGGTTCCTATATTCGTTTTGACGAGAACGCGGCCGTAATCATCAAAGATGACAAGACCCCGAGAGGAACGCGTATCTTTGGACCGGTAGCTAGAGAGTTAAGAGACAAACAATTTATGAAGATTGTTTCCTTAGCGCCAGAAGTATTATAAGGAGGTGTCCCTAAGTGGCAACATCAAAGATTAAAAAAGGTGATACCGTTCGCGTTATTGCCGGTGTAGAAAAAGGAAAAGAAGGAAAGGTCCTTGAGGTTAAGAACGGCAAGGTTAAGGTAGAGGGCATCAACCGCGTAAAGATTCATGTTAAGCCGAACCAGTCCAACCCGAGGGGCGGCATCGTAGAGCAGGAAGCGTTTTTCGATGTGTCAAATGTAATGTACGTTGTAAACGGTGAGGTTACCCGAATCGGCTTTAAGGTCGAGGAAGGCAAGGACAAGGTTCGTTATGCCAAAAAAACAGGCGCTGTTATTGATTGATGAGAGAGGAGGTACTGTTTAGAAATGGCCAGATTAAAAGAGACATATCTGAACGAAATCGTCGATAAGATGATGAAGAAATTCGGATATAAAAATATTATGCAGGTACCAAAGCTCAACAAAATTGTTATCAATATGGGCGTTGGCGAAGCAAAAGACAATTCAAAGGTATTAGATTCAGCAATCAGCGATCTTGAGCTCATTACGGGCCAGAAAGCTGTTGTGACAAGGGCAAAGAAGTCTGTGGCAAACTTCAAGCTCCGTGAGGGACAGCCGATCGGATGCATGGTTACGCTCCGAGGCGAGAAGATGTATGAGTTCGCAGACCGCCTGATCAACCTGGCGCTGCCCCGCGTCCGCGACTTCCGCGGCGTAAATCCCAACGCATTTGACGGCCGCGGGAATTATGCTCTTGGAATCAAGGAGCAGCTGATTTTCCCTGAAATCGAGTATGACAAAGTAGACAAGGTGAGGGGCATGGACATCATTTTTGTCACGACTGCCCAGACCGATGAAGAAGCACGAGAACTCTTGGCACAGTTTGGCATGCCATTTAAGAAATAGTTAGGAGGGAAATTTCATGGCTAAAACGTCTATGAAAGTGAAGCAGCAGCGCAAACCGAAGTTCTCCACCAGAGAGTACAACCGCTGCAAGATTTGTGGTCGCCCGCACGGTTATTTGAGAAAATACGGAATCTGCCGTATCTGTTTCCGTGAGCTGGCGTATAAAGGACAGATTCCCGGCGTTCGCAAGGCCAGCTGGTAATACAGGGAATTGATTATGAAGTAAGGAGGAAACTTAGAATGACAATGAGCGATCCTATTGCAGATATGCTTACGAGAATCCGTAACGCAAACACTGCAAAACATGATACAGTGGATGTTCCCGCTTCCAAGATGAAGATCTCCATTGCTGAGATTCTGTTGAAAGAGGGATATATCAAGGACTATGAAATCGTGCAGGTAGACGGTTTTAACACAATCCATATCACATTGAAGTATGGCAGGGATAAGAATGAGAAGATTATTTCCGGTCTGAAGAGAATTTCCAAGCCGGGTCTTCGCGTATACGCAAGCAAAGAGGATCTGCCAAAGGTTCTCGGCGGTCTCGGAATTGCCATTATTTCTACCAACAAAGGCGTGCTGACGGACAAAGAGGCGCGCAAGCAGAACGTAGGCGGCGAAGTGCTTGCTTTCGTATGGTAATGCAGCAATTAACCCCGGCAATTAAATTTAGGAGGTAACGGCATGTCACGAATTGGAAGAATGCCTATCGCGATACCCGCAGGAGTAACGGTGGATATTGCAGAAAATAATCAGGTGACGGTAAAGGGTCCCAAGGGAACGCTGGAGAGAGTGCTTCCCGCGGAGATGATGATTGAGAAAGACGGCGAGGAGATCAAGGTTTCCCGCCCCAATGATTTAAAGAAAATGAAATCCCTTCACGGGCTGACAAGAACGCTGATCCACAATATGATCGTCGGCGTGACGGACGGATACGAGAAGAGACTGGAAGTAAACGGCGTCGGCTATCGTGCCGCAAAGCAGGGCAAGAAGCTGGTTCTCTCCCTGGGATTTTCTCATCCGGTAGAGATGGAGGATCCGGAAGGAATCGAGGTCACGGTGGACGGACAGAATCTGATCATCGTCAAGGGAATCGACAAAGAAAAAGTTGGCCAGTACGCAGCTGAAATCCGCGAAAAGAGAAAGCCGGAGCCGTATAAAGGCAAGGGTATCAAGTACGCGGATGAAGTTATCAGACGTAAAGTTGGTAAGACTGGTAAGAAGTAGAAAGGAGTAAATTAAAATGGTCAGTAGTACAAATAGAAGCGAAGTCCGCAAAAACAAGCACAGAAGAATTCGCAGCCGTTTGTCCGGTACTCCTGAGAAACCACGTTTGGCTGTGTTCCGTAGCAACAATCA
>CANPZR010000238.1 GCA_947589175.1 uncultured Lachnospiraceae bacterium
GAGCCCCTTGCAATAAAAATTTCTCTGTGCTATAATTTATTCTAATCAAAGGCAAAGGATATGTCGATATAGTTATTGACAGACTATGTTTTGGTAACGGATTACCGCAGGAAAGTCAAAGGAGTGATAGAATATGAGTAATTTTTATGGAATCGGCAATGATTACAGTTCGCTTTTTAATTCTATGCTGGGAGGCAGCTCTTCTTATGGAAGCAGCGGGATGTCGTTCATGTCATCGCTGGGCGACCTGCAGATGATTCAGTCCGGCGTTTACAAAAAAGCGCTGACAGCATACTATAAGAAGACCAAGGAGGCGGACGCGGATTCTGATTCGGAGTCCATCAGCGGATCCGGCAAGGCCGACAGCAATGTAAAGCTTTCCAGTTTAAAGAGCGCGGCGAGCAAGCTCAGCGACGCCACGGCGAAGCTGCAGAAGCAGGACTATTCCAAGGTCACCGGCGAGGATATTTTAGATGACGCCAAGAACTTTGTGGACAGCTATAACACCGCACTGAACAGCACGAAGAACATGAATTCCTACAGTATTCTCCAGACGGCTGTGTGGATGACCGAGCAGATGAACACCGGCGAGGGACTTCTCAACAAGGTAGGCATTTCAATCAATGCGGACAACACCCTCTCTCTGGACGAGGATAAGTTTAAAGAGGCCGCAAGTTCCGATCTGAAAGCGCTGTTTGAGGGAAGCGGTTCTTTCGCGTCCCGGATCGCGTCGAAGGCTTCTTCTCTGGCGAACCAGAGCGCGAACCAGTTGTCCATGAATAATGGATATGGCATGTACAATATTCTCGGCAAGCTGATTGGATAAGCGGGATCTGCATTTTCAGAAAAAGTAAAGAGAGTTTACCACGGCACAGACAGGGATTTCTGTTTGTGCCGTTTTGGGCGTATACCGTTCGATGCGCGCATTTTTTAGGAGAGAGGAAATCAGACAGATGGTTCGTTTTTTTGTGCAGCCGGAAAATATCGGCGAGAGGGAGATTTGGATCTGTGGGGACGATGTAAATCATATCAAGAATGTCCTCCGCATGGCGCCGGGGGATTCCCTGGTGGTCTCCTGCGGGAGAGGCACGGATTACGAGTGCGTCATACGGGAAATCCAGGAGGGGCGGGTCTTTTTGGATATTCGGGAAGAACGGCCGGCGGTGTCGGAGCTTCCGGTGCGGATTACCTTATTTCAGGCGCTTCCCAAGCGGGACAAGATGGAGCTGATCATACAGAAGGCCGTGGAACTGGGTGCGGCCGAGATCGTGCCGGTGCGGACCAGGCGGTGCGTCGTGAAGCTGGATGATAAAAAAGAGGAAAAGAAGCTGACAAGGTGGCGGACAATCGCAGAGGCGGCCAAGCAGAGCGGACGGGGCAGGATTCCGGAGATATCCGAGATTCTCTCCCTTGAGGGCGCTCTCGACCGGGCCAGGGACATGGACGCCGTGCTGATTCCGTATGAGCTGTATGAGGACATGCCATCTTCCGTGCAGGCGATGGAGAGCGCGGCGCGGGGGGAGTCCATCGGCATTTTTATCGGTCCCGAGGGCGGATTTGAGCGGGGAGAGGTGGAGCGCGCCATAGGAAGCGGCGCCCGTCCCATTTCGCTCGGCAAGCGGATTTTGCGCACGGAGACGGCGGGCATGACCGTGCTGTCGGTACTCATGTTTATGATTGAAGGAAAGGAATAGAGACAGTGGAATGTTACTTGGATAATGCGGCTACCACCAGGCCTTTGAAGGAGGTCTGCGAGCTGGTGTCGAGGGTGATGTACGAGGACTACGGCAATCCGTCTTCCCTTCACAAAAAAGGACTGGATGGGGAGATGTATGTAAAGCAGGCGGCGGAGCGCGTCGCTAAGACGCTGAAATGCCAGCCGGGGAACATCATTTTCACATCGGGGGGCACGGAGAGCAACAATATGGCGCTGACGGGCGCGGCTCTGGCCAGACAGCGGGCGGGAAAGCACATCATCACCACCTGTTTTGAGCACGCGGCGGTCCACGAGCCCCTTATTTATCTGGAGAGTCTGGGATTTGAGGTGACCTACCTGCCGGTGGACGGCATGGGGCATGTGGAGCCGGATATTCTGCGCGGTGCCCTGCGGGAAGACACCATTTTAGTGTCTGTCATGATGGTCAACAACGAGGTGGGGGCGGTGCTGGATGTAAAGACTCTGTCGGATATCGCCAAGGCGTACAATCCGGACATTCTCTTTCATGTGGACGCCATACAGGCGTATGGAAAGATGAAAATTATTCCTAAGAAAATGGGAATCGACCTGATGAGCGCCAGCGGCCACAAGATTCACGGACCGAAGGGAACCGGCTTTTTGTACCGGGACGCAAAGGCGAGGATTCTGCCGGGGCTCCGGGGAGGCGGGCAGCAGGGCGGCATGCGCTCCGGCACGGAGAATGTGCCCGGCATCGCCGGTCTCGGACTGGCGGCGGAGTACATGGATCAGACGCTTAATGAGAGGCGGGAGAAATTATTTTCCCTGAAAAAATATTTTATAGAGAGACTGGGAGAGGTGGATGGAGCCGTCGTTCACGCCTGCGATCCGGACCGGGTTTTAGAGACGGCGCCGCACATCGTCAGCGCCGGCTTTCCGGGAGTGAAAAGCGAGGTGCTGCTCCACGCGCTGGAGGATAAGGGAGTATACGTCTCCTCCGGGTCGGCCTGTTCCTCGAATCATCCCGGCATCAGCGGCACGCTGGTAGCTATTGGGGCGCCGGAGGAACTGCTGGAGTCCACGCTCCGGTTCAGTTTTTCCTCTTTTACCGAGCGGGAGGAATTAGATTATGCCATTGACGCATTGAAAGAACTTGTGCCGGTACTGGAACGGTATCGCAGGAGATAGTACTCCAGAATGGAGGACAAAAGGAGAAAAATTATGGTTCGTGCTTTTTTGATTAAATACGCGGAAATAGGAATCAAGGGGAAAAACCGGTATGTTTTTGAAAACGCGCTGGTGCGGAGAGTGTCGGAGCGCTTAGAGCGGTGCGAGGGAAAATTTCTGGTGCAGAAGGAGCAGGGGCGCATTTATGTAGAAGCCCAGGCGGAGGACGGGAGTAGCCCGGTGTTCGATCCGGACGAGGTGATCGAGGCGCTGACACATGTGTTCGGAATTGCCCATATCTGTCCGGTCGTTCTGGTGGAGGACAAGACCTTTGACCATGTGTGCCAGGCGCTGGTGGAGCACATGAAGGACGTGTTGGGCGATAAGCCCTTTACCTTTAAGGTATTCGCCAAGAGGAGCGACAAGGAGTATGAGATGCAGAGCCCGGAGATCTGCGTGGAGGCGGGTTCTTATATCATCGATCATATGCCGCAGGCGCGGGTGGACGTCCACGACCCGGAGGTGAAGGTGTATGTGGAAATTCGTCAGAGGGCGTATGTCTACGTCACCAGCATCAAGGGGCCGGGCGGCATGCCGGTGGGCTCGTCGGACCGGTCGATGCTTCTTTTATCCGGCGGCATCGACAGCCCGGTGGCGGGCTATATGATGGCGAAAAGGGGCGTGCGGATCGAGGCGGTCTATTTTCACGCGCCGCCCTATACGAGCGAGCGCGCCAAGCAGAAGGTGGTGGATCTGGCAAGGCTCATCTCGGAGTACACGGGCCCGATTCAGCTCCACGTTGTGAATTTTACGGATATCCAGCTGTATATTTACGACAAATGCCCGCACGACGAGCTGACGATTCTCATGCGCCGCTACATGATGCGGATCGCGGAGCGGATCGCGAAGGAGAGGCACTGTCTGTCCCTGATTACCGGGGAGAGCGTGGGACAGGTGGCAAGCCAGACGATGCAGAGCTTAGCCGCCACCAACGCGGTGTGCACGATGCCGGTATTCCGGCCGCTCATCGCGTTCGACAAGAACGATATCATTGAGATCGCCCAGAAAATCAACACGTTCGAGACGTCCATTCAGCCCTTTGAGGACTGCTGTACGATTTTTGTGGCAAAGCACCCGGTGACCAAGCCGGATATTGAAAAAATGGAAAATTCGGAAAAGCTGCTGGCGGAAAAGATAGACCAGATGCTGCAGGAGGCCATTGACGGCAGGGAGATTCTGGACGTGCGGCCTTAAAAATAGGCAAAAAAAAGCGGCGGCCATATGGCCCGGCCGCCCCCATGTAAGTAACAAACCCAATATTGATGTAGCGATTATTCTACGATGAACGGTGCCAGTTTAGCAAGGATGTCATCAACATCGCTCTCGCTGTGGATGTTCAGATCGATCGGCTTGGACAGATCCAGGCTGAAGATACCCATAATGGACTTCGCGTCGATTAC
>CANPZR010000239.1 GCA_947589175.1 uncultured Lachnospiraceae bacterium
AGCTTTTAATAAAACCTTAAAATCATGGGATCCTAATATTTTGGAGAGTTCTTCATCTGCCTGTGAAGTTTTAACTATTCTTCTGTCTTCCATGATTAGATATTTCAATCCACTTTCTACACAATAACAAAGAACAAGCCTTTTTGTGATATCGCTTCCGTCTTGCAATTTCTCATATGTATAAGCATGTTTTTGATAAGCTCCTTTGTAATTTTTGCGATTCGCATTTATTCTAGCCATTTCTCGCATCTCCCCCTAAGTCCACTATACTGTACAGACCCTTATATGGGCTGCAAGGCGGCTACAAACCCAACATTCATAGCCGCCTCTACACATTTCACCAAAAACTCCTCACCTACTGCTGCCCATCTGCCACAGGCAAGTCCCACTCACCCCTGCACCAGAGCGACCGTCTCCCTAGCGATGGCCAGCTCCTCATTCGTCGGAATAACAACCACGGTCACCTTGGAATCCAGCGTGGAGATCACGCGCTCCTCGCCCCGGATCTGGTTGGCCTCCTTATCCAGTTCGATACCCATATAGCCAAAATGGCTGATAATCTGATCCCGCACGACAATATTATTCTCGCCCAGTCCCGCCGTGAACACAATAGCGTCCACGCCGTCCAGAGCGGCGATATAGGCGCCGATGTACTTGGCAGCCCGATAGCTGAACACCTCGACGGCCAGCTTGGCCTTCTCATTTCCCTCGTTGGAAGCGGCGTCCAGATCTCTGAAATCGCTGGACACTCCGCCGGAGAGGCCGTATACGCCGGACTCTTTGTTCAGAATCGTCATTACATCCTCTAAGGACTTATCCAATGTGTGCGCCAGATACTCCACGATCGTGGGGTCGATGTCGCCGCAGCGGGTTCCCATCACAAGGCCCTCCATGGGGGTCATGCCCATGCTGGTGTCAATTACCTTGCCATTTTTGATGGCGGAAATGCTGGAGCCGTTGCCCAAATGGCACACGATAATCTTGGAGTTGTCCGGGTTCAGGCTCAGAAGCTCCAGAGCACGCTTGGACACATAGCTGTGGCTGGTGCCGTGGAATCCATACCGGCGCACTTTATATTTCTCATAATATTCATAGGGAAGGCCGTACATAAAGGCCACCGGCTCCATCGTCTGATGGAACGCCGTGTCGAACACGCCCACGTTGGGAACGCCCGGCATGATGTTCTGGCAGGCCCGCACGCCAATGAGGTTGGCCGGGTTGTGCAGCGGCGCCAGCGGGCTCACTTCCTCCACGCCCGCGATCACCTCGTCGTCGATGATGACGGAAGATGTAAATTTCTCCCCGCCGTGCACCAGACGGTGTCCCACGGCGTCAATTTCCTTCAGGTCGCCGATCACGCCGTAGTCCTTGTTGACCAGCGCGTCTATTACCATGCGGATCGCCACCTCGTGATCCGGCATATCGCTCTCGATCACGACCTTTTCACCGCCCGCCGGCGTGTGATTGAGCCTTCCGTCGATTCCGATTCTCTCGCACAGGCCCACGGCCAGCGCCTTCTCCGTCTCGGAGTCGATGAGCTGATACTTCAGAGATGAGCTTCCACAATTGATTACCAATACTTTCATTTCTTTTTCCCTCCATATTTAATTTTATTTTTATCATGATTCAAGGGGTTCTCTCGAACCCCATAAAAAACATATCATATCACCCAGTCCCAGAATTCCTCCTGGACAAATTCACTGGGCGTCTCCTTGCTGTACTGCAATTCCGGATTTTTCACATTGACCTTCATGCCCGCGGAAATCGATTTCACGATAAAGGCATTGCCGCCGATGGTAACTCCGTCTCCCACCACTGTGTCCCCTCCCAGCACGGACGTGTTGGAGTAAATGGTGACGTTATTTCCGATTGTCGGGTGGCGCTTCTCTCCTTTCATGAGCTGTCCCCTCCGGGTGGAGAGCGCTCCCAGGGTCACTCCCTGATAAATCTTCACATGATCGCCGATCACCGTCGTCTCCCCCACCACGATACCGGTTCCGTGGTCGATGCAGAAATACTTGCCGATCACCGCGCCGGGGTGAATGTCGATTCCCGTGAGACCGTGGGCGTATTCCGTCATGATCCGGGGAATCAGCGGCACTCCCAAAAGCACCAGCTCGTGAGCGATGCGGTACACCGTAATGGCAAATATTCCCGGATAGCAAAAGATGATCTCATCCGTGCTGTAAGCGGCCGGATCCCCGTCGTACGCCGCCTGCACGTCCGTGTAGAGGTACTCCCGCAGCTTCGGAATCTTCCCCAGAAACTCATCTACTATGCCGCCCGCCTGCCGCACGGCCTCCGACTGGGGGCACATGCCGCATGTATCCTCCGACCGCAGCACCTTGGCGATCTGCTTCTGTAAATTGTACTGCACGAACTCCACCCGCTGTCCCACCAGATAGCGTATGTACTCGCTGCGGATGCGGTTCTCGTCAAAATAGCCCGGAAACAGAATTTTGCGGATCTCCTCAATAATCCTAATCAGCATTTCCTTGTTGACCATGTTTCCCTCGTCCGTGCGCACCGTCATGTCGTATTCTCTGTAGCTGTCTACGATATCGTTCACTAACTTCTCAGAAACCTCGCTCAAGCCGACTCTCTCCTTCCCATCACTCGGCGTTCTCTGCCGCTATCTTTTTTCTTCTTCTCTCTAAGACATTCTCAATCATCTCCACCAGTCGCTCCTTCACAGGCGGCTTCAGAAGATACCCGGCCGGGTGCAGGTTGATGATTTCCTCCACCCTCTCATAATCGGACACGCCGGTCAAAAATACCACCGGAATATCCTTTGTCTCCGGCTTGGCCTTCAGCACCTCAAAAATCTTCTTGCCGTCATGGACCGGCATGGCGTAATCCAAAAGAATCAAATCCGGCTTTCTCCTGCCTATGGCCGTCATGGCCTGGACGCCGGAAGTGGCCACCTCCACGTCATACATATCCTTTAACATCATGCGGATCTGGCGCAGCAGCATGGCGAAATCATCCACCACAAGAATCAGCGGCTTCTGATTTTCCTCGTCCTCCGACAGCTGATCGATGGAATTCATGGAGAGTCCCAGCATATTACAGCACCGCTGCAGAATCAGCTTGTTGGCGTCCCAGCGCTTGATATTCTCAAAGTTGCTGTTGGAATTGACCTTGTCATAGGTGGCGTCCACCACCTCCAGCCCCGCAGTGATCACAGGCGTCCGCCGACCCTTATCCTTCAGAAAATCAAAAAATCTCGAATCCGGTTTCATATATTTCACAAAACATATCACAATCAGATCCGGCTCGAACACCTTAATCGTCTCCTGAAGCACATTGTAGTCGGTGGTGCACAGCTTCACCTCAAAATGTTCATTTAAGTTAAAAAACAGATCGTGCGTCTCATCGCACCGCTTCCCCACTAGAATTATTTTTTTCATCCGTCACACTCCTTACTTTCTATTTTTCATGAATCCCTTTAATGATTTCATCCACATATTTGTGAATCTGTTCCGAGTCCAGATTCATGACCGCGGTTCCCAGTTCCTCTATGAATCCGGATAAATCCTCCGGCCACTCGTAGGCGTTCAGCTTTTCCATGTTCCCGTCCATGAGGTCGATATCCAGCACCTCGCCCGCCTGGGCCACCTCCGTGAGCAGCTCCTCAATCATTCCGGCGTCCTCCCTCCAGCCGGACTTCTTCTCGCCTTCCTCCTCCGCCAGAGGCTTCAGGCGGTCCTTGAACTTATGCCACTCGCGGAGAAAAGCGCCGTTCACGCTGCGCACCGTCTCCGCGTCTCCCTCCTTGGCGGCGTCCTCCAGCATCTTGGCGCACCCCGCCAGGGGCACGATGCCCACCGAGGCCGCCGCGCTTTTCATCCCGTGCACCTGGATTCCGTAGGCCTCCAGCTTCTCGCTCTGGTCAATCTCCGGGAACAGCTCCTCCAGCTTATCCGCCTCGTGGTTCATCATTTTATAAAAATCCCTTACGCTGTGCAAAAGCATATCCTCGTCCGGGAAATGTGTCATGGCATAATTCCAGTCCACTCCGTCAATGGGAATCAGCTCGGAGACTTCTTCCCGTTCCTCTCCGCCTGTCTGCGCCGAGCCGGAGGTCCCGTCCCCGGCCGCGCGGTAGCTTCCCGGCAAAAATTCCTCCAGAATCCGCTCCAGCTTTTCCGGCATAATCGGCTTGGATAAAAATTCGTCAAATCCCTCTCCGATATAATAGGCCCTGGCGTCTCCCACCGCGTTGGCCGTCAGCGCCACCACCCGTGACTCATGGCACAGATTCTCCTCCTCCCGGAGCCGGTGCA
>CANPZR010000240.1 GCA_947589175.1 uncultured Lachnospiraceae bacterium
TGCTTAATCTAGCAAAAAATTATTCACTTTTCAATAGCAATTGCAGATTTGGAAATTTTATTGCAGAAATGGAAATTTTAATTAGACTTTAGTGAGCCACTCTTTCCTCCACCCTTTCATCAATTACATCTTGCATAAGTTCTTCCAATGCCGGGCTCATTTTATCATCTCTCCTGATCTTCCCATACAGATTTTTATTTGCCTGAACACTGACCTGAAGTACCGCATTGATATTGTTCCTGTCTCCCTGCTTTTTAAGCGCAGCCGATTCTGTAAGGAATCTCCGCACATCCGGTTCCTTCACCACTACGATGATCTTCACATGAATCTCGGCTGCCGTCACGCCAAATACGAATATCTCACCCTTGAGAGCGCTGTCCCCGCCGCCGCAAGCACGCCCGCGAGGACAAAATTCACAACAACCAGCTGTACATTCTGCCGGGACGCCCCGCTGTCCTCTGGAAAAATCGACAGAATGGACATAATCCGCAGCGGATCGAACAGATTTATATACAGGCAGTACACCGCGCAAATTGTAAAACCGATTCCCGCATTTAAAAAAACAAAACACAAAAAGAACATCAGAAAACTGATTACGGCCACTTCCGCGAGCAGCTGCACCGCGAGAAATAAAGGCAGTTCAAAAAAATGCCTCACAATCCCGAATACCGCCGCCGTGACGGCCAGCTGCAGGCAGGCAAATATCGTCTGCTCAAAAATAAACTGGCTCTTTTTGTGATACAGATACAGCAGTTCATTTCCCTCCGCCTCAAAAAAATCATGAAACAGAAGGACCGCCCACCACGCGCCGCACACGGGCAGCCAGATGTGAAGCTGCGCCGCGATTTTCAGCAGGATGTCGTCCTCTCCCGCGTCGCCGGACAGAATCACCGCTATGCTCAGAGGGAGCAGCGCCCCCAGAATAAATATGGGGATCAGGCACAGCCATTTTTTATTCCTGATCCGCGCCGCCATCAATCCGAACATTATCCTTCCTCCACCGAAAATCCATGCGCTTTATTCAGCCGCGCCAGATATCCCTGCTCCAGCGTCGGCTCCGGAATATCATCGCACTTCGCGAAATCAGCGGCCTCCGCCGTAGTGACATTTTCCAGCACCTGCCCCTGATTCATGATAATGACGCGGTCGCACAGGGATTCGACGTCCTCCACAATATGTGTAGAAATAAGAACCGTCCGCCCCGCGCCCGCCCGCCGGACCAGATTTTTGAACCGCGCCCGCTCCTCCGGATCAAGCCCCGCCGTGGGCTCGTCAAAAATAAGCACGTCCGGATCTCCCAAAAGCGCCTGGGCAATCCCCACCCGTCGCTGCATCCCGCCGGAGAGCCTGCTCACCCGGTCGCGGCCCCGGTCCTCGAGATTGACCTGTGACAGCGCGCGGGAGATTTCCGGATCCCGCTCCCCCTTGGGAATTTTCTTAATACAGGCAAAATAATACAGCGCGTCCCGCACGCTCAATTCCCGGAATACGCCGAATTTTTGCGGCAGATAGCCGACGGCCGCCCCGTCCCCCATCCGGACCGCGCCCCCGCTGACCGGGTACAGCCCCAGCATACAGCGGAGCAGCGTAGTCTTTCCCGCCCCGTTCGGACCGAGAAGTCCGTAGCATCCTTTTTCGAGCCGGAGCGACACCCCGTCCAGCGCTTTTCTTTTTCCAAATTTTTTTACCACATGGTCGAACTCAATCATCGGAATCCTCCTCTCCATTTACGGAAGAATAGTCAAACGCGTTTCCCACCAGCACATAATTGCTGCTCTCGAACCGCCCGTTCAGATACGAATTGAGCGCCGTGCTGGTGGGGATGAGAATCACCGGCTTTTCCTGCGCGCTCTCTCCCCCCGCCTCCGCGGCCTGGCGCAGCGTATCTTCCCTGGCCAGAATATCCTTCATGATATCCCGGCTCTGCTCAAAAAGCGGATATGTAATATTTCCCGCCTCGTCCCGCTCGTAAAAGCCGCCCAGCAAAATCACATCGCTTGCCGTCCCCTCCCATCCGTCCGCCGTCTCCGCGAGGTTTGTCATCAGGCCGCAGGCGCCCTCCACTGTGACAAAAAACTCTGCTGCCTCGTCCTTTTCCTGACAGTACAGCGTGCCGTTATTCCACTCCAGATCGCAGATTTTCCGAAAACCGGCCCTGGGATAATACGGGAAAAATCCCGGCAGAAAGCAGGCATTTTTATTGGAATAAAAAATCGGGCTGTGTCCCCGGTAACGGAAACAGATCGTCCCGTCCGACGCCCCCCGCACCGTCACATAATCCCCCTCCTGCTCATAATCCATCTCCTCCCCCGCCCCGTTGGTCACTTCCACGACACGGTACCCGTGATAGAGCGTAAATGGGTACTCCGACTGGCCCTCTCCGCCCCGGATTGTCATTTTCACCTGCGCCGCCAGCTCCTTTTTCAGCTCGAACGCCATGTCATAGCGCGCCACAGAAAAATCCGCCTCCCGCGCCTTTTCCTCTCCCTCATGCTCCGCATACCAGAACACATCGCCCGCGCTGGCGGAATCCGGCCGCTCATACTGGAGATTCACGCTGCCCTTATCCTCAATCTGAAAAACGCACGCAAGAGAGAGCGCCCCCGCCGCCACGACAGCCGCCTTTATTTTCCGCCCTGAACATGTCTTCCACAGGCAGATCCCGAGAGAGGCCGCAATCCACAAAAGCCCCTGCGCCATCCGGTAGCCCTCCAGGGGAAGGCCGTACAGAGGATCGTAAAAGGCCTCCGTGTCCGGCGGAATCAGGCAGAATAAATCCCGGAGCCAAAACAAGGATATCCCGTACTCCTCCCACCACTGGCTCAGCACATCCCGCGTAGTCGGAATTGTCAAAATAATCAGAAACAATAGCACCGCATAGGCCGGAATCCGCTTCCGAATCCGCGAGACGGCCACCCCCCCAGTCCCGCCGCCCCCGCCGACACGGCAAATACATTGATTAAAAGGACCTTCAAAATCTCACCCAGATAAATCCGCGGCATATCCAGCATATAATACGCCGCCATTAAATACGCGCCGATATTGATCGTGATAAAAGCGGCCGCGCTCATGAGAACCAGCCACATCATGAGATACACCGCCCCGCCGCGCTTCACCGACAGAAGCGCCTCCTCCATTTCGCTGTCCCGCACCCGCCGCGTAAATTCGTATCCGATAAACAGGAAAAAACTGAAAAATAAAAAGCAGGCCGCGCCGATATCCGTCAGAAAAAAGGCCGGCGTCGCCGTCGCCATTTCCCGGCTCGACACAAAGGTGCCCACCAGCCGCAAAAGAAAAATATTGCATAGGATAAAAAGGATTCCATACGCGCCCACCACACTGGGAATTTTTAAAAATAATTTTACCGTTTTCCGATACATGAGCAGACCTCCTCGCTGAATCTATCTGGAAGTATAGCACAAATTTTTCTCCCTGACTGAAAGTGGCTGTGAAATGTCAAAAATGGGGGGCGATCTGCAAGTCCATATATAAAGGCTGCACTTCACCCGCCGTTTTTGACACTACGCCTGTAAGCGCTCCCGTGAGCTCGCCATTGCACAGCGCCTCAAGCGATACTTCTCCACTTGACTCTCCCGATTCATACAGCGACATAGCCCTCATGCGCAATTTCCCGATCCGACCCGCGCCAAAGGCAGACAGATACTTTTCGACCGAAACCATTCCGTGAAATTCAGAAATCTCGTTCGGTGAAATTCGGCGATTCCATTCGGTGAAATTTTGCAATCTCATTCAGTCAGATTTGTTCAATCATCAAAAACACTGTGTTCTTTTTTAAGTTTCAAATTTGCTGCAGAGTCTCGCGCAAGCAGCGTGTTTCTCTGTGGTTTCATGTTTAATCTAGCAAAAAATCATTCACTTTTCAATAGCAATTGCAGATTTGGAAATTTTATTGCAGAAATGGAAATTTTGCAGAAATATTCATAATTGAAAAAGGACAAGCGCCTGATATATATTTTCTAATCCTCCCTCCAGTTGTCAATGTATTTAGTGTCTGCTCATCAAGCAGCATTTTAAACACAAATGCTGAATGTTAATCTTTTCGGCAGATTTGTCTGCCATTTGCAACTTGAAAAAATCATAATCCAATAAATGCAAAAATGAACCGCTGCCAGGTGGTTCACATTCCATCGCAAGGATGGATAATGCGATAGAGCTGCGGGTAGTTATATCCAGCCTGGCGCCGAACTCCACCGGCGTTTTTGCCTTGCCCCGGACAATCGGGCGGATGTATGGCTGGCTGATGCTGACAATG
>CANPZR010000241.1 GCA_947589175.1 uncultured Lachnospiraceae bacterium
GCCCCGGTGGACGCGGACGTGACGTTCCCCTTTGGCGTGAAGGAGCGGCGGCTCACGATTACCGTGGATACGGAGTATCTGACGAAGGATTCGGACTTTACGCTCGCGCTCACAAAGGGAGCGGGCGCCGTGCCGGGCGAGGAGAAGGAGACGCGGGTGCTTCTGAAGGCGGACGCCGGGATGAAGAAGCAGTCGGCTGTCAGGAAGAATTCCTCTAAGGGAAAAGAGGTGTCGACGCAGGCGACGGCGGATGAGCTTGCTAAAGAAAAGCTGGGAAATAACATTCCCCTGTCATCCGCATGGAAGACTGCGGGCAACGCCAGTTGCTGGATCGACAGCAGCAACCGCAACAGGCTCAAGTCCTACGCGGATGACAATTACGTCAATTTCGTACTCCCACTGAGCGGCGTGCAGAAGAACACGAAGACGATGTGGGTATACAGCGGCGTGCGGTACAGTTGGATGAGAGAGGCCGGAAAGTCCAGTTGGGCGGCCATAGATGTGGCCGGTTATACGAAGGCTGACTGCGAAAATGGAAATGTCACGGGTACTCAGGTTTTTTATTCCGATGGCGACAACCCGCGATTCGGCTGGAGAGAAGAAGCGTATTATTTTAAGAGTACGGATATTGTGGGCATCAAGTTTTACAACGAGAACCACAGGGGATGTGGAAATAATCTGTGGATCGACTGGATGAGGCCGATTCTCCGCCCCTATGTCGTGACTATGGCAAAAGCAGATTCTCTCAAGTTCAAGGACGGGAACACCGAGGCGGTAAACGATAACGCCGTCATGGCCAGTCTTGTAGGAGAGAGCGGCGGGTATGCTGTAGCGCGGGACGGGGAGAACATGGTGATTCAGTCGAACGCCCAGGGCGGCGTGAGCCGGCTCTCCGGCGTGAAAATCGTTAATCCAGATAACTTAAATAAATCCGCGACGATTGACGCAAAATTTTTAAATGGCTTCAAGCTGGGTGATTCCAAGATTTCTGTAACGCTGAACAATGATTTCTGCGAGACATACAAGGATTACATCAAATATGATGGAAATGGAACTCATGGCATGAAGGGAAACATTAAACTGAAGCCGGTATTCTCCTATGTGGATTCCAAAATCACGATTCAGAAGAACACGGAGAAACAGGCCGATGGCAAGCCCGTGGAGTGCACGCTCAAGATCAATGGTTCGGCGGTGAAATACGGCGATACCCTGACATACCATATCGGGGACAGGCTGGATTTTACTACGACCATGGAGGACAGCAACTATACGGTCAGTGGCATTGAGCTCAAGTATAAAGATCACTCATCCAGAGGAGAGCAGAAGGATATTACCGTCAATTATATAAATGGCACGACCAGTTGGAATATTAGTGAAGACGCCTATACGGTGATTCCGGTGATTACGGAGAACGACAACTGCATCGTGGTGCGCGTCAGAAAGAGCGAGGTAAACACATACTATGAGGCGACGGGCATTTTCGACCCGGCCTATCTGAAGGCGCACGCGACGGAGAGGAATGGCTATTACGATATCGAGGTGGCTGATTCCAAAACCATCAAGAACAAGGTGAGCTCCGCGTTTACGCTGTCGGTGAGCCCCAAGGCGGATAGGAACATTGTTCCCATCTGGCTGGAGACCAACAACGACCGGTATTACGCGGGAACCTCCTTTGACTATATCGCGCAGCCCAGGCGCACGGCGAATATCGTTCATCTCTACACAGCCGGGCAAACTAATGACTACGCGGTGGTAAAGGGGACGCTTTACTATGAGAACCGGAGCCTGCGCACTGCCAATGCGGCCGGCGAACCGATCCTTCCCGCCACGGGAGGCTATCTGTCCGCGGGTGGGCAGATAGCGATGTCAGACAGAGACGGAAAGCTGGAGACGCCCCCGATCATGGTGCCGCGCCGCATCACTGACGAAAACGGGAAAATCATTTCCATGAACAAGGTGTATGTGCGCGCGCAGGCTGGGGCGACGGGAGTTACGGAATACAAGGACATCGCCTTGGTGCTGAATGGACAACTGCAGGGCAAAAAGGGACAGGTAAAACGGGTGGTGACCGACGCCCAGGGCAACCAGAAGGAGGAGACGGTGACCGCCTACACCACAGAGCTGGCGGCCATAACCCTTGATACCAATACCAGCGACCACACCTATTTTTCCGAAATATATGTGAAAAACAATGGTATCCCCATGGACAGCGTGTGGATGAACGACGCGGAGACGACCCTTTCTGTTCTGGTAAAGAAAGTGGGGAATGAAGAAGTAAAGGAAGTCAACTTCCTGATCTGCGACCGGTTCAGCGGCGAGGTGAAGCAGACCATACCGGCAAATAAGGGAGTTGACGGAGTTACATGGACCGCGGAGTACAAGTTTGAGGGCAAGAAGGATTCCTCCGAGGAGACGGAGGGGGAAGAATCCTCCTCAGGCGGTCAGGACTCCTCGGGCGAAAAGGAAACTCTCTACGAGGAGGGCGACCGCGTATTCGTGCAGATGACTACGAATAAGTCGGCGGAAATCCTCGAGCGGAAGGATCAGAACGGAAAGGAAATCAAGTTTGAGAATGAGGACCAGTCGCTGACGAACGCCGCTATAGAGTCGCTGAAGCAGACCACCTATGCGCCGGTCAATACGGGACTTCTCTTGTATCAGGGCAACAAGCTGGAGGATCCGCCCACGCAGAACCTGGATATCGGTTCCCTGCAGGGACTTTCCGGAATTCCGCTGGTCAACAACTTTAATACGAACCTGCTCTTAGGACCGGTGAACCTGGTGACAGAGAATCTGTATGACGACAAGGAGAACGTAGTCGGCACGAGGCTGAAGCTGGCCATTGCCCTTGATTTTGACGCCACGAGCTTCAAGAGGGGCGGCTACGGCCGGGGGGACGATCAGGTGGACTACGGCGTCAATGCCCTGAGCATCCTGACGGACTTTGGAAAGGTCATGGACGGTCTCAAGCAGGCGGCAGGAATGGTCAAGGCGGCCGGACAGGCGGGCAAGACGGCCAGAGCCTCTATGGGAGCACCCAAGTGGGGCGTCTATCCCACCGTCGGGTTCTACCTGGATTTTGCCTTTAAGTACAGAAAGGACGGCACGGGAAAGATGCTCGACAATCGCCTGGTGCTTCAGGGCGGCGGCGTCTACCTGGGAGCGAACGCGCAGTTTAACGTCGCCTGGTACGCGCTGATTCCGGTGGTGTACATTCCCTGTTATTTTGGCGTGGCGGGCAAGCTCAGCCTGGTGCTTCAGGGAGGCGCGAGCACCTATGTGAAGGATGAGACCACGGAGACAGGCGGGAGCGGCAGTACCGGGGGAGATGAAGGTACAGAGGAAATCGAATACGAAGGGTTCAAGACGACGACGCATAACCTGACGGAGACGCTGAAATTTGACTTTGAGTTATACGCCATGGGGAGCGTCCAGGTGTACGCGGGCGTTGGAATCTGCGGAACTCTGGGAGTCCGGGGCGGTCTGCAGGTAGACGCCAACTTCACCTGGTACCCCACGCTGCACGCGTACTACAAGGACACCTTTGACGCGGTGGGATTTACCCTGACGGTCGGCTTTAAGATGTGGGTGGATCTGCTGGTGTTCACGATTCCGATTCCGGTGTATACGCTGCCGACCATGAATTTTGGACTGAACAAGCAGTACGAGGAACTGAAAGACAAGAACGAGGACGAGCTGAACACGTATATTCAGAACAATGAGAAGCAGAGCAGCCAGATGAAAAAAGGAAAGTCGCTCACTTACGGAAAGCAGGGAGCCCAGAGTTCCGGAATCACCTATCAGTTAAAGGAGAGCGGCGACCCGTCCAAGTGGTCCGGCAAGATGAAGGACATATCGCCGGACGATGTGTCGACGATGGCGACCTACAAAGAAAAGAGCACCCACACGCTTCTGGCGGACGGCTATGACAGGCCGGATTCCCAGATGATCGACATGGGCGAGAACGGCACGCTTTTGGTATTTTTGCAGACGGATAAGAGCCGTCCGGACAAGGAACAGACGGCGTTGAGCTACAGCGTATTCAAGGACGGCAAGTACAGCGAGCCTGTCATCATCCAGACGGACGGCACGGCGGACTTCCAGCCGGCGGTGACCGACGCCGGGGATAACATCCTCATCACATGGGTGTCCAGCGACCCGGAGGAGAGCAAGGGAAGCACGACGGCCTCGGATTACTCGACTAAGTATGTAAAGAGCCAGGAGGTCTATGTGACAAGCGTTGCGAAGGCGGATCTTGCGGC
>CANPZR010000242.1 GCA_947589175.1 uncultured Lachnospiraceae bacterium
GTGGAAAAGCAGGGCCTGTATGTCTGCTGCGTTAAAAATCCTCGGACTCAGGAATATGTCGTGACGCCGGGGCGGCCGGATTTGGATTTTATACGGGGGGATTCCCCCATGACTAAAGAGGAAATCCGGGAGGTCAGCATTTGCAAGCTGCGGCTTCACGGCCGCGCGGTGGCGTATGATGTGGGCAGCGGAACCGGCTCTGTGGCGGTGGAAATGGCGGAGCGCTCCGATGATATTCAGGTATTTGCCATGGAGCACAAAAGCGAGGTGGTCCGTTTGATAGAAGAAAATAAAAGAAAATTTCACCTGGATAATGTGGAAATCGTGGCGGGGGAGGCCCCGGAGTGTTTTGAGGGACTGCCTGCGCCCACCCATGTATTTATCGGGGGAAGCGGGGGAAGGCTGGCGGATATTTTCCAGGCTCTTTGTGAGAAAAAAAGAAATGTGCGGGTTGTGATCAACGCCGTCACTCTGGAGACGGTCAGCGAGATCCGGGAGCTTCTGTCCCGGTATCCGGTGGAGGAAGAAGAAATCGTGCAACTACAGGCGTCGCGGGCGGAAAGGAGAGGGCCGTATCATCTGATGCGGGCGGAAAATCCCGTCTGGATCTGCTCTTTTAATTTGCGGGGAGGAAAAGAAGCATGAAAGAGAGAAGGCTGATGATTGCCGCTCCCGGAAGCGGCTGCGGAAAGACGTTAGTCACATGCGCGCTTTTGCAGGCGTTAAAGGAGATGGGAAAAAACGCGGCGGCCTACAAGTGCGGACCGGATTATATCGACCCGCTGTTTCATCAAAAAGTCCTGGGAGTTCCATCCAAAAATCTGGACACATTTTTTACTGGAGAAAAACAGACAAAGGCTCTCTTTGCGGCCACGGAAGCCGCCAGAGGGGGAGATACGGTTGTCGTGATGGAGGGCGTCATGGGGCTCTACGACGGCCTGGGGGGCGTCCGGGAGGAGGGCTCGTCTTATCATCTGGCCAAAGTGACCGGGACGCCGGTCGTTCTCGTGATAAATGCCAGGGGAATGGGAAAGTCGTTGCTGGCGCTGATCGCGGGATTTCTTGCCTACGACACGGAACATCTCATAAAAGGCGTGATTTTGAACCGGATTTCCAAGTCCTATTACGGGATCATAAAGCCTCTCATTGAAAAAGAATGTAACATCCGCGTCCTGGGATATCTGCCGGAGGATGGCCGGTTCCGGTGGGAGAGCCGCCATCTGGGGCTGGTGCTGCCGGACGAGCTGCCCGGCCTCCGGGAACAACTGTCCGCTCTGTCCCGGAAATTTCAGGAGACGGTGTCTGTCCCGGAGCTCATGAAAATAGCGGAGGAAGCAGAAAATTGGAATTTGTCCAGTGAATCTGAAAACATTACCAAGGAAAAAATGCAGCCCGGTTATGAGGGCGCTGACTGTATGAATGACGCTGTTAAAAAAAGGGGGAAAAATGCTCCTGTAATCGGGGTGGCGATGGATGAGGCTTTTTGCTTTTATTATGAGGATAATCTCCGCCTGCTGGAAAAATGGGGGGCAAAACTGGTTCCCTTTTCGCCGCTGCGCGATAAGAAGCTGCCGGAGGACTGCCAGGGGCTTTTGCTGGGAGGCGGCTATCCGGAGGTCTACGCGGAGCAGCTCTCCGCCAACCGGGAAATGCGTGAGGCGGTAAGGAGGGCGTGGGAGAGCCGGATGCCGATGGTGGCGGAGTGCGGGGGATTTATGTACTTGCACAGCGCTCTGGAGCTGGATGAAGGACGGCGTCAGGAGATGGCGGGAGCGCTTCCGGGAGAGTGCCGATATACCGGGAAGCTGGTGCGATTCGGATATGTGGAAATTGAGGATAAAAAAGGATATTTTTTACCTGCGGGGAAAAAAATCCGCGGTCATGAATTTCACTATTTTGACAGCACGGATAATGGCGGGGACTGCGTGGCCGTCAAGCCTTTTTCTGGCAAGAAATATGACTGCATTATGACGGGAGAGACGTATTGGCTGGGATTTCCCCATCTGTATTATCCGTCTAATCCGGCTTTCGCAGAGAATTTTGTGAAAAAGGTGGTGCATAGGAGTGAAGTCAACAAATAATTTGGCGTGGTATAAAGACATTGTAAAACGCTACATGCTGTTTCTGCTAGGGCTTTTTATAGCCTCGATGGGCGTGGCGTTCTCGACAAAGGCGGGACTCGGCACATCGCCGGTCGCGTCCGTGCCCTATTCAATATCGCTCGTGAGCAGTCTGCTGACCTTCGGCGGCTGGCTGAATCTGCTTAGCGTAATTCAGATTATCACGCAGGTTGCTGTGCTGAAGGGCAAGTGCAATTACGCGGAAATTGCGATTCAGACGGTGCTTGCCTTTGTCTACGGCTATCTGACCAATTTGTCGGTCTGGCTGATTCGGGGGATCGCTGTCACGGGCTATCTAATGCAGTTTTTGTTTATGCTGCTCGGCTGCGTGATACTGGCTCTGGGAATATGGATTCAGCTCAAGGGCGGAGTGGCTATGCTGCCCGGCGAGGCCATGAACCGCGCAATCAGCAAGGTCACGGGCAGGCGCTATGAGAACATCAAAATATTTTTTGATATTTTGTATATAGTCGTTTCCGCGGTAATCAGCTTTGCTTTTTTGGGCGAGCTGCAGGGAGTACGCGAGGGCAGCATTATTGCGGCCTTCGCTGTGGGGAGTATTATAAAAATGTATAATAGGGTTTTTGAATGTGTAAAAAGTGGGCGGGATAGAACGGATAAAAGTGAAATTAAGGCTGAACCATAGAAAATACTAGAAATGACATGCTTTTTTTGATATACTTTTCATAAGAAGTTGTATATGGTGCTGAAAGGGGCGTGCCCTGTGATTATAAATATTCAAGACGATATATTGAGAATCCATGCTTTGGGGCTGTTGGATTGTTTATTAGAAGATAAGACCACAAAACGAAATATTATGTGGGCCACGGATGTGTATAGTGCTTTGGGGATTAAATATGGGCGGAATGAGGAAATCACTTCTGATTTGATAACAGGAAGAAATGCCGGAGTTATTAAAACTCGTGCCCGAAAAGAAATGGAACAGCAGTCGGAGAGAACCAGACAGCACGCTGAAGTGTTCACTCCTTTGTGGATTTGCAATAAAATGAATAATTACGCAGATGAAGTGTGGTTTGGCAGGAAAGATATTTTTTTTCGAGACGGGATACCGACAGAGCGGGTGGCATTTTCGGAAGAAGGTGACTGGAAAAAATATGTGGATTCACGGCGGTTGGAGATTACTTGTGGCGAAGCGCCTTATCTTGTAAGCCGATATGATGTGGAAACGGGAGAGGCGATTCCTATTAAAAACCGTATTGGAATATTGGATCGCAAACTTCGCATTGTAAATGAAAATACTGAAACGGAAGAAAGCTGGCTGAAATGGGCGGAGCGAGCTTTTCAGGCAACATATGGATATGAGTTTCAAGGTGATAATCTGCTGATTGCACGCGTCAATCTTTTTATGACTTTTGAGGAATATATGCAGGAACGCTGGCAACGGAAACCGACAATCCAGGAATACAAAAAGATTGCCAGGGTGATTGTCTGGAATATCTGGCAGATGGATGGTTTGTCAGGAACGATTCCATATAGCAAGATAGAGGATACATATCATCAGATGGATTTGCTGGAAATGTTGGGGATGAATGGAGAAAACAAAGAAGAAAATGAACAACCGCCTTGTCGCATTTTTGATTGGCGTGGGAAGGGTTGCAGTGTAGAGTTTTTATCATTACAAAGAAGGGGATAGGATATTATGAAATTTGATTTTATTATTGGAAATCCGCCATATCAGGATGAAACAGTTGGTGATAATAAAACATTCGCTCCACCTATTTATCATAAGTTTTTGGAAAATGCGTATGATATGGCAGATGCTGTTGAGATGATTCATCCGGCAAGGTTTTTATTTAATGCTGGAAATACGCCTAAAGAGTGGAATAGAAAAATGCTTTCGGATGAACATCTAAAAGTCCTCTATTATGAACAGGATAGCAGTAAGGTATTTGCTAACACAGATATTAAAGGGGGGGTGGCGGTTACATACCACGACAAGAAAAAAACTTATGGAGCAATAGAAATATTTACGGCATATATGGAATTAAATGGCATTTTAAAGAAAGTGATTCATTATCCAAATTTTGAAAAATTTAGTGAAATAGTGTACTGTACCGTTGATGTTTAGCATAATTACCAATCCCATTAAAGATTGGTAATTATGCTTGTAGGATACAAT
>CANPZR010000243.1 GCA_947589175.1 uncultured Lachnospiraceae bacterium
TATTATACAACATGAGACTGTGTTTACGCAACTAAATTTTTTCATAAGTAAGTATTATTCCTATAAAAATAAGTATTTTCCCTATAAAAAAACAATGAAATAACATTTTTTTACTTTACTTTTGGAATTTGCGGATTATAATAGAAATGTATGTCAAAAAGGTGGAATTTTGCAGTAAGCAATGATTAGAGTAATCATATCACAAATAGTAAGGAGACGGTCTTATGAAAAATGGAATCGAAATCAGATGGCACGGCCGGGGCGGCCAGGGAGCCAAGACGGCGGCGCTTTTGCTGGCCGACGTGGCGTTTAAGACGGGGAAGAACGTACAGGGCTTTCCGGAGTACGGCCCGGAGCGCATGGGCGCGCCCATTACGGCGTACAACCGGATCAGCAGCGACGTCATCCGGGTTCACTCCAACATTTATCACCCGGATTATGTGGTCGTGGTTGACGAGACGCTGCTTCACTCCGTGGATGTGACGGCGGGACTGAAGAAGGACGGAGCCATCATTGTCAATACGGCCAAGTCCGCCGAGGAGATCAAGGGGCAGCTGAACGGCTACCAGGGCGGAATCTACACCGTAGACGCGAGGAAGATTTCCGTTGAGACGCTCGGAAAGAACTTCCCCAATTCCCCGATGCTCGCCGCTATCGTGGCAGTCAGCCGGGTGATGGACAGGGAGACGTTCATCCGCGAGATGAAGGAGTCCTACGCCCATAAATTCGCGAAGAAGCCGGAGGTAATCGAGGGCAACATGAAGGCTCTTGAGAGAGCCTACGACACGGTGGCCGAGGCGATGAAGGAGGACGCCGCCCGCCGCAAGTCCGCTTAAGCGCGGTTCAGTTTAAAGCGAGCAAAATTCACAAAGCGAACAAAGTCCACATAGCGAACAAAGTTCACATAGCGAACCTTGTTCGCTTGGAGTTGAGGAATTTTTATAGAGAGGAACGACCAGACGATATGAGAACAGATGTGTCAAAAATAAATGAAAAGACCCCTCATCAGGAGCTGACCGAGGGGCTTATGATTTTTGCCGGCGGCAGCTCCGCCCTTTTCAACACGGGCGAGTGGCGGACCAACACGCCCGTGTTAGCAGCCGACAAGTGCAGGCAGTGCCTTCTGTGCGCGCCGGTCTGCCCGGACAGCAGTATTCCGGTCAAGGACGGGAAAAGGCTGGATTTTGATTACGACCACTGCAAGGGATGCGGCATCTGCGCGAGCGTGTGCCCCTTTGGAGCGATTGAGATGAAGGAGGGAATGTAATGGCGATCAAGGAACGTATGTCGGGAAATGAGGCGGTGTCGTATGCCATCCGCCAGGTCAATCCGGACGTGATGCCGGCATTTCCCATCACGCCTTCTACGGAGATTCCCCAGATGGTGTCCACCTACATAGCCAACGGGGAGATGGATACGGAGTTTATCCCGGTGGAGAGCGAGCACTCCTCGATGAGCGCCGCCATCGGAGCGGAGGCGGCGGGCGCCAGAAGCCTCACCGCCACGTCCTCCGCGGGACTGGCGCTGATGTGGGAGGAGCTTCTCCTGGCGGCGTCCAACCGGCTGCCGCTTGTGATGGCGCTTGTGAACCGGACGCTGTCCGGCCCCATCAATATCAACTGCGACCACTCGGACGGAATGGGCGCCAGAGATACCGGATGGATTCAGATTTACGCGGAGAACAACCAGGAGGCCTACGACAATTTTATCCAGGCGTACCCGATTGCCGAGGATAAGCGGGTGCATCTTCCGGTCATGATCTGCCAGGACGGCTTTATCACGAGCCACGCCGTGGAGAACATCGTGCTTTTGGAGGATGAGCTCGTAAAGGAGTTTGTGGGCGAGTACGAGCCGGAGGAGTATCTGCTCAATCCGGGAAAGCCCATCGCCGTGGGGCCCTATTCGGTGACGAATTACGCCATGGAGGGAAAGAAGAATCAGGCAATCGCCATGGAAAATTCCAAGGCGGTCATTCTGGAAGTGGCGGAGAGATACAGAGAGCTGACGGGCAGGGGATTTGACCTGTTTGAGGAGTACCGCACGGAGGATGCGGATTATATTATGCTGATTATGGGCTCGGCTGCCGGCACGGCCAAGCAGGCGGTAGACGAGCTGCGCGAACAGGGAGTGAAGGCGGGCGTGCTGAAACTGCGCGTGTTTCGTCCCTTCCCGGCGGACGAGATCGCGGGGGCGCTGAAGAACTGCAAGGCGGTTGCCATCATGGACCGCTGCGAGAGCTACAATGGCAACGGAGGGCCTTTGGGCAGTGAGGTTCCGGCGGCGCTGTTTAAGAATAAAGTTATGATCGAGGCGGTCAATTATATTTACGGCCTGGCGGGACGGGATTTTACCATCAGCGACGTCACGGGCATTTTCGATGAGCTGCGAGACTTAGTCGAGAACGGGAAGCCGGTGGAGCAGTACCAGTATATCAGATTGAGAAAGTGAACGGAGGATTCAGATCAATGAGCGACTACAGTTTAAAGACAATGATGGAAAAGCCGGAGAGACTGGCGCCGGGCCACAGAATGTGCGCCGGGTGCGGCGCTACGATTGCCGTCCGGGCTGTCCTCCGCGCGCTTCATGAGGAGGATCACGCGGTGATCGGCAACGCCACCGGATGTCTGGAGGTTTCCTCGTTTATGTACCCCTACACGGCATGGGAGGACAGCTATATACACAACGCGTTTGAGAACGCGGGCGCGACGCTGAGCGGCGTGGAGACGGCATACCGCGTCCTGAAAAAGCGCGGAAAGCTGCCGGAGGACGAGACGTTTAAGTTCATCACCTTCGGCGGGGACGGCGGCACCTACGATATCGGCTTTCAGTCCCTCTCCGGCGCTATGGAGCGGGGGCACGACCTGGTGTATGTGTGCTACGACAACGGCGCCTACATGAACACCGGCATCCAGCGCTCGTCCGCCACGCCGATGTACGCGGACACGACCACCACACCGGTGGGGAAAAATTCCGCGGGCAAGATGCAGAACCGGAAGGACCTGGCGAGCATCATCGCGGACCACGACGTGCCCTATGTGGCGCAGACCACATTTACGACGGATTTCAAGGATATCCACAGAAAGGCGGAGAAGGCCATCTACACGGAGGGTGCCGCGTTTCTCAACGTCATGACTCCGTGCCCCAGAGGCTGGCGGTACGACGCTCCGGATATCATGAAGATCTGCAAGCTGGCAGTGGAGACCTGCTATTGGCCGCTGTTCGAGGTGGAGAAGGGCAAGTGGACGCTGTCGTATGAGCCGAAGAAAAAGCTTCCCATCGAGGATTTTCTGCGGGAGCAGGGACGATTTAAACACCTGTTCAAGCCAGGGAACGAGCATCTGATCGAGCAGTTCCAGGCCGAGGTGGACCGCCGCTGGGAGGATCTGCAGTACAAGTGCGCCAGATGACATTTTTCTGACCGGAAATTATAAAAAATAGCCCTTCCGATGCCGATTTAATATATGAATACCGCAAAAAGTCATGCGTTTTATGCCTGCGTGAAAAAGCGTGGTTGTGAAGAAACGTGATATCATAATTAAAGTTGTAAAATATTATTATGTGGAGGAGGGGTTAATGTGAAAAATATAACCAATATATCTGGTATAAACGGAGCGCAGCCGTCGTCCGGCACGATACCGGGCGCTGCGAATTCGGGAAAATACGCGGCGGAAGCGTCGGCTATTGTCCCGGATAAGGCAGCAGAGGAGAAGGCCGCGAAGGAGAAAGAAAAAGAGAAGGAGCAGGCAGCGGCGCTGGAACTCTCGGACCAGATGAAGGAAATGCTTAAGGAGCAGGCGGAATCTGCCAAGAAGGCGGGCGAGGGCATGAAGGACATGGCGAAGATCATGGAGATTGCTCGGAGGATTTCGCGGGGCGACCATGTGCCGCCCAACGATGAAAAGAAGCTGATGGAGTACAGCTCCGACTTGTATCAGGCGGCCAAGATGGCGTCGGTGCTCAACGCCAACAAAAAGCATCGGAAGCACAAGAGCCTTTTTGACGAGGACGAGGATAACGGCCAGGACGAAAAGGTGAGAGAGCTGCGCCGGGAGAGCGCGCGGGCGGAATCGTCCGGCAGAGAGCAGCCGGCGGAAAGTTCCACAGAAAGTTCATCAGAAAGTTCGACAGAAAGTTCTGTGTAAAGCATTAGGTAATACTCGGATAAAGCTTTTGTGTAGAGTTCGGTGAATTTTCAACAGAAAATAATAGGATATTTTCTGTTGATGTATAAAATTTTTCAGGAAACGGAGGCATGAC
>CANPZR010000244.1 GCA_947589175.1 uncultured Lachnospiraceae bacterium
AATAAATAACATCTGTTGACCGATATAATATGTAAGAAATATATCATAACTATTTTCATTACATTTATTTATAAAAAAGATTGGAGGAAAAATTATGGCAGTAAAAGTGGGAAACAGCTGGGTTTCGGAGGCGGCGTACGACTATGCGAAAGGAAAAATGGAGGCCGAGAGCGCGGCTGAGGGCAGGGAAACGGACAAGAAACGTGCTAAGTGAATTGAAGGAGAAATATTCGGACGTCAAATTTTCTACAAATACGGCGCCGTTCTCCGGCAAAGGGGGAAACAATCTGGCGATTGCGCCGAATATTCTGAAGCAGATGGAGAGCAACCCTGAAAAAAGATTAGAGTACGAGGCGCTGATCTACGACTGCGCCCAGGGGATTCAGTCGGGGATGTTCCGGCGCGAGGGAATGATTGCCGGCGGATTTATCATCACAGCGGACGGCGGGCTGAGAGCGTGGGGCATCAGCCGCTCCGGCAGCGGTACCAAAAGGAGCCTTTTTGATCTGGATAAAAAAGATAAGGCGAGCTGGCCGGATAAAATCCGTGAAAAAATAAAAATTGAGCGAAAGAGGATACAGGAAGTGCAGGAGAAAAAGAAGAGGAATAAACTGGATGTACAGGTTTGAAGTTTCTTATGCGCTTAATATCCATATGCCTTATGCTTAATTTGTTATTCCCTCTTGCGGAAAATGCGCGAAAATGCTACAATATTTCTGTAACATCCGACATCTGGAAATGATGGAACTAGTATTTCATGATAAAATTAGTAGGAGGTATGAACTTATGGAAGAAAAGCTAGATCAGTTGCTGCAGGAGATGGCTGACATGAAAGAGCAGCTGGATAAGCAGGACGAGCAGTTGGATTACATCGTGAAGCGCCTGAATCATATGCGTGACAAGGCTCATAGCGAGAGAGACAGCCGCACGGCATGGCCGAAATAATGTAGGGATAACGAACCGGAGAGCCCTCGGATAGGAATCTCCGGTTTGCTTTCTTTAGACTTGATACTTTGCCAACAGGGTTTGCTCTCTTGGATAATAATTTTACATTTACAGAAGCATCGCCATATACAGGGGCAGGTGCCAGATGCCGTCCTTTTCCATTACGTCCTTGGGGTAGAGGATATAGGGCGCGCCCCGTCAATCAAAAGCGCGGTCTGTCCGATAATCACGAAAAAGCAACCTCAAAAGTTGCTAATCTGCACAAAAAAGCAACCTCGCATACGCCAGATTTGCACGAAAAAGCAAGTTCGGGATATCAAAATCTGAATAAAATGGTTACAGCAGGAATATGAGGAAGAAAACAGAGAGGGCATTTAATACTCTGTACTCAAAAGAAAATCAGCGATGTGCATTGTTTTAATGCCCTCATAATTTCCTCCGGCAGATTCATCGGCCGTAAGGACATACTTGGGGTAATTATCGTGTATTTCTAACAGGCGGTCATATTCCCGCTGCTCTGTTTTTTCCGAACGGATTTCCTGCGCGACCTGGACATATATTTTTTCGTTTTGCCGCACCGCAACAAAATCAATTTCGCCATCGCCGGTTTTTCCCACGTTTACCGTGTATCCGCGCCTGCACAGCTCCAGATACACGATATTTTCGAGGCTGGAAGCGGCGCTGTCTTTGTTATATCCAAGGACGCTGTACCGAAGGGCCGTGTCTGCGAGGTAAAATTTTTCCTGCGTTTTCAGATGCTCTTTTCCCTGCAGATCGTAACGGGAACAGCGGTGAATCAGATATGCTTTTTCCAGTTTTTTCAAATAGCTGTAAACTGTTTCGTTGTCGAGGGAACGGCGCTCTGCTTTCAGGTAGTCAGAGATTGATTTTGCTGAAAATGTATTTCCCACATTATTGAGAATGTATTTTACCACCCTTTCCAGCTGGTCGATTTTCCGAATCTGGTTTCGTCTTACGATATCCGAAAAAAGGGTTGAATTGTATATATCCCGGACAATCGTATAGATTTCATCTGGGGAGTATGCCTGCAAATGTGTCGCTGGAAAGCCGCCCATACGGACATAGTTCATAAGCTCCTCTCTGGGAGCTCCCACAACGGTATATTTTTCCCGGAACATCTGGTATTCCTCAAAGGACAGGGTATAAATCCGAAAGGAAACATATCTGCCAGTGAGATAGGTCGATATTTCAGAGGACATCATCCGGGAGTTGGATCCGGTTAAATAAATGTCTACATCAAAATCTGACATGAGTGAATTTACAACCTTCTCCCACTCCGGAATCTCCTGAACTTCATCCAGAAATAAATAGGTTTTTCCGTCGGAGGATAACTGCTTTTTTAACTGGGCGTACATCTGGCTGGCCGTCATATCGTCGTATTCCATAGAATCATAACGGCAGCTTATAATGCGCTCCGCAGGGATATTCTTCTCTGTTTGCAGCTTTTCCATAATCATTTTGAGTATTGTAGACTTTCCGCAGCGGCGCACTCCTGTAAGTATTTTTACAAAAGGAGTGTCTGCATAAGCCATTATTTTCTCTACATATTGGGGCCTGTAAATCAACTTAACCTCCATTCCGGAGCGTTTACGCGACGGGGCGACGAGAAAGTTGCGTAGCAATTTCTCGTCTGCCATCAGAAGAATTTGTGAGCGCTCCAAAGAACTGAAAGTTCTTCTCACAAATTCCTAGTTGAAAAATCAGCGCATCAGCGTGATTTTTCAACTTAACCACCTCCGTCTGTAAAATATTATATCCGAAAATAATGGTTGAGTCAATAAGTTTTGCGATTTAAAACCGCAATACTGAATGAGCAATTCTTGTGAAAAGGGCCGAATGAAAGAGAATATTTTCGTGATGCGGTATTTACAATGGACATAAAAACAACTATAATATAGATAAAATAACCAGAAAGGGGTGTTAGCATGGCTGCAAGAACAGATACGAGCATGACAATCCGCATGAACAGGGAAATCAAGCAGGAGGCACAGGAGATTTTTGCCGCTCTTGGCATGGACATGACAACGGCGATCAATGTCTTTTTGCGACAGGCAATCCATTTTAGGGGATTCCCGTTTGAGGTAAGGCTTGATATCCCGAACGAAGATACGTTGGAAGCAATCAATGAAGTGCAGCAGATGAAGAAGAATCCAGCTATTGGCAAGGCTTATACCGATGTCGATGAGATGATGAAGGAGTTGCTTGACTAATGTATATCGTAAAACCGACAACGAAATTTCAGAGAGACTTGAAACGCGTTCATAAGAGAGGTTATGATATCTCTTTGTTAACGGCGATTATTAAGAAGCTGGCGGCAGGGGAGCCGTTACCAGAAAAGAACAGAGACCATGAGCTGTCCGGAAATTTTGCAGGTTGCAGGGAGTGTCATGTCACACCGGATTGGTTGTTAGTCTACGAGATTGCCGACGAGGCTCTAATCCTGTATTTGACACGAACTGGAACGCACAGCGATTTATTTTAAGTTATGCATTGTCAGGAAGTCGGGGTAAAAATAGAATCGGGAGGTATGTAATGTGCGATTTTTAGCCATGATATATCTGACAGTAATAACATTGATATGTTTTATAGGATCATGCAGAATACATTCTATGACATTTAAAACATTCAGTAAAAAATTTACCATTAAAAATAAGAAATTGGCTGCAATGCTAATTGCACATAAAACTACCTGGGGAACAACAACAAGTGCAAAAAAACGAAATCAAATGAGTCTATTAGGTGTTTTTTCTTACGCGATATTTATACCGGAGATTATTTTTTTGATATATGATTGGTATGTTTTTATTAAAACAGGAGTAGCAGAGCGCGGTTCAGAAGAAAAGACATATTTAGTAATAGTAGTATGGTATTATTGTGCTGGATTACTTATAAAAATTAAAGAGGCAGAAAAATTTAAGAAGGGCAATATTTGGTAATGTATCAATCGTTTAAAGGGGATAATGGTTATATCAATGTGTACTTTCAGGACTTCAAACAGTAAAAACGCCTTAAATTCAGAAATGCCACGCAAAGTAGCAGAAAAAAATGAAATGTAAACCCTGCTTGCTTGTACTATAAAATATGATTTCCTATACTGGATATATCAAAACAGGAGGTCACGAACATGACATTTGCAGAAAAATTGAAATCTATCCGCAAGCAGGCAGGAATGTCGCAGGAACAGTTGGCAGAAAAGCTCGGCGTGTCCAGACAGGCGGTTACGAAGTGGGAAACTGATACGGGTATTCCCGACATTGAAAATATTATGGC
>CANPZR010000245.1 GCA_947589175.1 uncultured Lachnospiraceae bacterium
TGGGAATGTCCGCTGTCATATATTGAGGCAGCGGACATTCGGCGGGGATCCGGCGCGGTCGTAAAAAAACACTTGACAACTATACAGTTTTCTATTATACTACCATCTGTAAAGAAAAAGACTTTACAGGTGGTGTTTTTATGGAAAAGGAGCTTTCCCTGTCAGAGCCGGAGGAAATGGCGGAGCTGGCGAGGCTCTATGATTTTTATGGAAGCCTTTTGAAAGAAAATCATCGCCGGATCTTTGAGGACTATGTGCTGAACAATTTTTCTCTGGGAGAGATCGCGCGGGAGCGGGAGATTACCAGGCAGGGCGTCTACGACGTGCTGAGACGGTGCCGGATCCGCCTGCGGGATTACGAGGAGAAGCTGCAGCTCGTGAGGCGGTTTCGGAGCACGGAGGAGAAACTCCGGCAGATCGCGGAGATTGCCGGTTCCTGCGGGGACAAGGAGGCGGCCCGCCAGATCGGCGGATTGGTAGATGAGATTCAGGATATGTTGTAACAGGACAAAGAGGTGGTCACGGCATGGCATTTGACAGTTTAACAGCAAAATTGCAAAATGTGTTCAAGGGCCTGCGGGGCAAGGGACGCCTGACCGAGGCGGACGTCAAGGCCGCTCTCCGGGAAGTGAAGATGGCGCTTTTGGAGGCCGATGCGAATTTCAAGGTAGTGAAGGAATTTACGAAGGCGGTGCAGGAGAAGGCCACCGGGGAGGACGTGCTCAATTCCCTGACGCCGGGGCAGACGGTCATCAAGTATGTAAATGAAGAGCTGGTCCGCATGATGGGCGAGACCACGGAGGAAATCAAGCTGCTGCCGGGCAACGAGATCACAGTGATCATGATGTGCGGCCTGCAGGGCGCCGGAAAGACCACGACCACGGCGAAGCTCGCCGGGAAGTTCAAGCAGAAGGGCAGACGCCCGCTCCTCGTGGCATGCGACGTGTATCGGCCGGCGGCCATTGAGCAGCTGCAGATTAACGGCGACAAGCAGGGAGTTCCCGTATTTTCTATGGGAACCGGACACGATCCGGTGGATATCGCGCGGGCGGGGATTGCCCACGCGAAGTCCAAAGACTGCAACGTGGTGATACTGGATACCGCAGGACGGCTCCATGTGGACGAGGACATGATGGAGGAGCTCGCCAATATTAAAAAAGAGGTGGAGGTCCACCAGACGATTCTGGTGGTGGATTCCATGACCGGACAGGACGCGGTCAATGTGGCATCCACGTTCCACGAAAAGCTGACGGTGGACGGCGTCATTCTGACAAAGCTGGACAGCGACACCCGCGGCGGCGCGGCCCTTTCCATACGCGCCATGACGGGGCGGCCCATTTATTATGTGGGCATGGGAGAAAAGCTGTCCGACTTAGAGCAGTTCTACCCCGACCGCATGGCGTCCCGGATTCTCGGCATGGGCGACGTGCTCACCCTGATCGAGAAGGCGGAGGCCGAAATCGACGAGGAAAAGGCGGCGGATCTGGCGAAGAAAATCCGAAAGGCGGAGTTTGATTTCAACGATTTTCTCGACCAGATGCAGCAGATGAAGAAGATGGGAGGGCTCTCCAGTATTCTCAGCATGCTGCCGGGCATGGGACTTCCGGCGGATTTGGACATTGACGACGACGCCCTGAAGGGGACGGAGGCCATCATTTACTCCATGACGAAGGAAGAGCGGGGGAATCCCGCCATCATCAACCCGTCCAGAAAGCGGCGGATTGCCCTGGGAGCCGGGGTGGATATCAGCGAGGTGAACCGCCTGATCAAGCAGTTCGAGCAGAGCCGGAAGATGATGAAACAGATGTCCGGCATGATGTCCGGAAAGGGACGCCGCCGAGGCGGCCCGAGGGGATTTAAGTTCCCCTTTGGAATGTGATATCCAAGGAGTGATTTTGGGGGCTTTCCCGTAAAATTTCTCTTTTTGGAATATATACTTATTAGAAAATGACGGCCGGGGCGGATTATTTTCCCCGCGTCATTGCAGAGTGAAGGAGGTGAAAAACGTGGCAGTAAAAATCAGATTAAAGAGATTAGGTCAGAAAAAGTCACCATTCTATAGAATTGTAGTAGCTGATGAGAGATCTCCGAGAGACGGCAGAAATATTGCTGAAATCGGCACATACGATCCGAACCAGGATCCCTGCGTGATCAAGGTAGATGAAGAAGAAGCTAAGAAGTGGCTGGCCAACGGCGCGCAGCCTACGGATGTAGTTGCCCGTCTGTTCAAGCAGGCAGGAATCAGAAAGTAATGGATGCGATGGAATGGAGGTCACTATGAAAGAATTAGTGGAAGTAATTGCCAGTGCATTGGTCGACAAGCCCGAAGAAGTCGTAGTCGTTGAGACAGAGGACGAGAACGGGATTGTCCTTAGCCTGAAGGTGGCGCCGGAGGACATGGGCAAGGTGATCGGAAAGCAGGGCAGAATTGCCAAGGCAATCCGCACAGTGGTCCGGGCAGCCGGTTCCAAGGGCGACAAAAAAATCATGGTTGACATCCAGTAGGATGGCGGCTGTCAGAGCCGGAAAGTGCCAGATGGCATTTTCCGGTTTTTTTGTGTACCATTTAATCATGAAAAATCATTTTTTAAAAAAATTCAAGAATTTCATTTCTTATAAATTTTTATTGATTTTCCACACAACTGTGGTAAAGTATGTTTAAAGAAACATTTGGATGGGGAGGGCATTATGGAACGAAATGTGAACATTGTAAGGGATGTAAATGGTAATAATATCGTTATCATTAACGATATACGATTTAAGGGAAAACGCTCTGTTAATTGGGATGATGTGAAAGCGTATTTAGAAATCTTTGTTGGTGAATTTTATGAGATTGCCGATACCAAAGATATTATATATATAGGAAATGATCTGCCGGATGAATACACTGGTTCCAAATATACATATTCTTTGAAAGGAACAATCGCAAAAGCAAAGGCAAATGCTGCACAGGGGATTCCAGAAATGTTGGAAATTGCTGTGGGCAAGAAATTTGAACAAAATCGTGAGACGAAACATCAATGGAATGCAAGAAACGGATGGTATAGATATGATTCTAGATTTGCGCTCCCGGTTTTTGCAGAAAATGGGGAAGTGGAGAGGTACAATGTTTTTCATGCTTCCATGTTGATTCGTCATGCAAATGATGGGAAATTATATCTTTATGATATTTTGGAAATAAAAAAAGAAACGAGCAACCCTTTGGAATCATAAGATTTTACTTGGAAAAAACCCATTTCTCTTTTCTATCATCATAAATGAAGAATCGTGTTTTGTCAAGTATGGATTTCAAAAATTATCTGGACTTAAATTATCTGGAAAGACGGTAATGCGTGTTTTGGCCTTTTCCCTCCTGAACAATCTCGCTACTGGCAATCATTTGTTTCTTTGATTATTTGCCTGTCTTTTCTAACCATATTCTAACCATTCTAACCATTTTTGTCAACTCGTGGTTAGAATGGTTAGAATGGTTAGAAAGAGAAGAATTTTTTGGTTGTTATTTGTCATTAAAAGTGTTACAGTGTTTATATCAAAATGTGTGATTATTTGATGGGAGCGATGAAAATGGGACAGTCTGCTATTAGTGTATGTTTGGGCGATATCATCAAGAAACAGTTTGACAATTCTTGTGCGGAAAATGATCCGTTTTATGGTGAATCTAATACTAAAATTTTAAGGGAATCCATAGAGCAGATGGAAAAACATCCGGAGAAGAATGTTGTAAAAACACTGGAAGAACTGGATGCTCTGGGGGAGGCTGATGTATGAAATATATTTATACTGCAACATTTGAGCTCAATAAAAACGCCTTGACGAATAGCCGCGAAAGTGGCAGAATGGAGGAAATATGGAAGTTAAGGATTACATGAAGCTGCCATATACAAGGATGGTGCAGGAAGTAGACGATGAGAGCGGACATTATTTTTATGGCAGAATTTTGGAACTGGATGGCTGCCAGAGCACAGGAGCTACGCTAGAGGAAGTATATCAGAGCTTAAACGAGGCAATGGAGGGGTATCTTGAAGTCAAATTAGAAAATAATCTGCCGATACAATTGGCACTTTAAATTATAAAAAATATCGGCGGTGAAAGCCGCGAGACCAGACAGGAAAGGAAGGAAAGAGTGAATCAAAAAGATGAAATGCTGCGAATTGGCGTGGTCACTACGACGCATGGAATCCGGGGAGAGGTAAAGGTATTTCCCACGACGGACGATGTGAGCCGGTTCAA
>CANPZR010000246.1 GCA_947589175.1 uncultured Lachnospiraceae bacterium
TCACGACAGCAAGAGCAGTCACGACAGCAAGAGCAGTCACGACAGCAAGAGCAGTCGCGGCAGTCACGACAGACAAGTCAATTGCGACAGACAGACCAGTCGCGACAGCCGCAACAGTTAGGGCAGTCACGACAGGTAGAGCAGTTGAGTCAGTCGCGTCAGACAGATCCGTCGGAGAGAAGAAGGATGTCGGCTCCGGTGAAGAAGGGAGACCGTTTGGTGGTGATTGCCTCTTCTACGGGCGGTCCCAAGGCGCTGCAGTCGGTAGTGCCGTTATTTCCGAAAAATATGCCGTATCCGATTGTGATTGTGCAGCACATGCCGGCGGGATTTACCGCGTCGCTGGCTGCCAGGCTCAATGAGATGAGCGAGATTACTGTGAAAGAGGCGGAGGATGGGGAAGTCTTACAGAAAGGGACGCTCTACATCGCTCAGGGAGGAAAGCAGTGCGAGCTGGTTCAGAGATCCCCGGGGGTATATGCTTTTTCTGAAAATGACAAGCCGCCGAGAGGGGGATTGAAGCCCTGCGCGGACATTTTTTTCGAGTCATTAGTTGACACCTCGCTGGAGGAAATCTTCTGTGCTGTGCTGACCGGGATGGGCAGCGACGGCACGAAAGGGATTCAGTTGATCAGGAAACATAAAAAGGTTTCGGCCATAGCCCAGAGCCAGGAGACCTGTGTGGTCTTCGGCATGCCGAGGGCAGCCGAGGCGGCTGGAATCGTGGATTCCATGGTGCCTCTGGATCATATTACCGAAACACTATTAAAGAAAATAGGAGTGTGAAAGAATGGATACGAGTCAATATCTGGATTTATTCATTGATGAAACAAAAGAACATCTTCAGACGATGAATGAGCACATCCTTGTTCTGGAGAAGGAGCCGGAGAACGATGATACCATCAACGAGATTTTCCGTGCCGCCCATACTTTGAAAGGTATGTCGGGAACCATGGGCTTTACACGCATGCAGCGTCTGACCCATGACCTTGAAAATGTATTCTCGGAGATTCGAAACGGCAACATGAAAGCCAACGCCAAGCTGATTGACGTGCTGTTCCGCGGACTGGACGCCCTGGAGTCTTATCTGGACGTGATTTCCTCCGAGGGCAATGAGGGCACCGAGGACAACGAGGACATCATCAACGATCTGAACGCGCTCTTAGAAGAACAGAACGGCGGAGGCGATGATGGCGGCGAGGAAAAACCGGCCGAGAAAGAGGAGAAGGCCGCGGAGGCACAGGATGAGAAGCCGGAACCGGCGGATAAGAACAAGTATAAGCAGATTCCGATTACCGAGTATGAGATCTCCGCCATGAAGACGGCTAAGGACGAGGGAAAGAATATTTTCGGCATTACGGTCTATCTGCAGGAGTCCTGTATCCTGAAGGCAGCAAGAGCCTTTCTGGTGTTTAAGTCGGTAGAGAGCAAGGGCGAGCTGGTGCGGTCCGTTCCCACTACCGAGCAGATCGAGGACGAAGAGTTTGAATATGATTTCAGCTGGATTTTAGCTACGACAGAGAGCATGGATACGATCAAGAACCTGATTATGAGCGTCTCCGAAGTGGCAGAGGTCTGCATTGACAATTTCCCGATTCCGACTGACGCAAAAGAGGAACCGAAGAAGGAAGAACCGAAAAAGAAAGCGGCTCCGGCGCCGAAGCCGCAGGATAAGGCGGCGGACAATCAGCAGAAGAAGGCGGGAACCCCGAAGGCGAAGGTGGGCAGCCGCTCCGTCCGCGTGGATATCGACAAGCTGGATGTGCTGATGAATCTGGTCAGCGAGCTGATCATCGCGAAGAACGGCCTTGTATCGGCGAATACGGGCGACAACAGCGAGGAGAGCCTTCAGAACTTCCACGACCAGATCGAGTATCTGGAGCGCGTGACCACGAACCTCCACGAGTCCGTCATGAAAGTGCGAATGGTGCCGATTGACAGCGTAGTGAATCGGTTCCCGCGTATGATCCGCGACCTGAACCGGAAGCTCAACAAGAAGATGGAGCTGTACATGACCGGTGAGGAGACCGAGCTCGACCGTACCGTAATCGACGAGATCGGCGACCCGCTGATGCATTTGCTCCGAAATTCCGCCGACCATGGACTGGAGAGCAATGAGGAGCGTGTCAGACTGGGCAAGCCGGAGGTAGGATCCATTTTCTTAGACGCTTACCAGGATGGAAACAACGTTATTATTGACGTGCGCGACGACGGCGCCGGCATCAATATAGAGAAAGTTAAAAACAAAGCCATTGAAAAGGGCACTATCACCGAGAAGCAGGCGGAGACTATGAGCGATTCCGAGTTTGTAGATCTTCTGTTCATGCCAAGCTTTTCTACGGCGGATAAGATTACAGACGTATCCGGCCGAGGCGTGGGCCTTGACGTGGTAAAGACCAAGATTGAGGAGTTAGGCGGAAGTATCAGCGCCAAGACGGTGGCGGGCGAGGGAAGTACCTTTACGATTCAGCTGCCTCTGACTCTGGCGATTATCCAGGCGCTGATGGTGGAGGTCGGCCATGAGAAATACGCGATTCCGCTTGGCAGCATCAACGGCATTGAGGATATTCCCAAGGGTGACATCTGCTTTGTACAGTCCAAAGAGGTCATTCATCTGAGAGGCAATGTAATTCCGATCATCCGGCTCAGAGAAGTGCTGGATGTGGAGGAAGAAGAGATGGAGACAGAGTCCCTGATTGTCGTTGTCATCAAGAAGGGCGAGCAGCAGGTAGGCCTTGTAATCGACGATCTGTTAGGGCAGCAGGAAACCGTTATCAAGTCACTGGGACGTCACATCACCAACGACAAGCTCTTCAGTGGCGCAACAATTCTGGGAGATGGCGAAGTGGCCCTGATTCTGGATACCAATACACTAATTTAGGGGGTGCCGCAGCATGGAAGATATTGTTTATGAAAATGTAGAAGAGGTTCAGTACATAGTGGTAAAGCTGGGCGATGAGCAGTATGGCATTGACATTCGCCATGTAGATAACATTGTGCGCATGACGCGCATTACGAGAGTTCCCAAATCACAGCCCTATTATGTAGGCGTGATCAACCTCCGCGGCGAGGTGGTTCCCATCATGAGCCTGAGAAAGCGCTTCGGTCTGGAGGACGATGTGTATAATAACGCGACCCGCATTATCATTATCCGCATGGAGGATCAGTCCATGATCGGCTTTGTGGTAGACGAGGTGCGCGAGGTTGTAAACATCGACCCGCGCAAGGTGGAGAAGCCCGCCTTTAAGCTGGATGAGAAAAACGCGTCTTTCCTGGCCGGCATCGGCAAAAAGGGCGAGAGCCTGATTTCCCTCTTGAACATTCAAGCAGTTGTCGAGGGAAATAAAGAGGCATGAAAGATGTTATAAGAGTGGGGATGGCGGATTTTAAAATCTGCTGTCCGCCACAAAAAATATCAACCCTTGGACTTGGTTCCTGTCTGGGGGTTGTATTGTATGATTCTCGGACAAAGATGTGCGGCATGGCCCACATCATGCTGCCGGACAGCCGACGGATCACCAAAGAATCAAACCGCAACAAATTTGTCGATACCTGCTTGCAGGATATGTATGATGAGCTGATCCGCCAGTCGGTCAACCCGAAAGATCTGGTGGCTAAGATTGCCGGGGGAGCCAGCATGTTTTCTTTCCAGTCGGGCAACGACATGCTCAATATCGGCGAGCAGAACGCCGACGCGGTCAAGAAGAGGCTGAAAAAATGGAATATTCCCATTCTGGCGGAAGATGTGGGAAAGTCCTACAGCCGGACGATTCAGTTCGATCCTGAGACGGGCAAGATGCTGATTCGCGCCGTGGGCGTAGGCCAATATGTAATTTGACATAAGGGGTACTGAATATGAAATATCGTTATATTCCTGCCTTTGTAACGCTTACGGCGGGTCTGGTCTGCTGCATACTCAGCATAGTGCAGAAATGGCCGGTGCAGACAAGTCTGGTCACGCTGGCAATTGTGCTGGTTCTCTTTTATATTATCGGCCAGATTGCCGCTCAGGTCGTGGGAAAGGTGCAGGCGGAGCATCAGGCGATGGTAGAAGCTGAGAAGAAGCGGCGGGAAGAGGAAGCCGAGAGACTGAGGCAGCAGGAGGAAGAAGAGAGAGAAAGGCTTGAAAGGGAAGAGAAGGAACGGAGAGAGCGGGAATTTGAGCAGCATTCGCAGGTGGATGACAGCTTCGTATAAGGGAGAGGACTAGCGGATGAAAGAAGCAGA
>CANPZR010000247.1 GCA_947589175.1 uncultured Lachnospiraceae bacterium
ATCATTTCTTTCTGAGCCCAGTTCAGATCCGGCGTGTTTTTGCTCAGTATGCCGGACCGGTCGCAGAGCGTCAGATTCTGAAAGCCGTAGCGCAAGAGGAGCTTGCTGATGGCGATGCCGGCGGATCCGGCGCCGTTGACGATGACCTTGCAGGCCTCTTTGTCTTTTCCCACTACTTTCAGCGCGTTGATGATGCCGGCGAGAACCACGATGGCGGTCCCGTGCTGATCGTCGTGAAATACCGGAATATTTAACATCTCCTTCAGCCTCGCCTCGATCTCAAAGCAGCGGGGAGCGGATATGTCCTCTAAGTTGATGCCGCCGAAAGCCGGGGCGATGCGGGCTACGGTCTGGATGATCTCCTCGGTGTCCTGCGTGTCCAGGCAGATGGGAAAGGCGTTGACTCCGCCAAATTCCTTGAACAGAACGGCTTTTCCCTCCATGACCGGCAGCGCTGCCTCGGCGCCGATATTGCCGAGACCCAGCACGGCGCTTCCATCGGAAACGACGGCTACCGTATTGGATTTAATGGTATATTTGTAAACATCTTCTTTGTTTGCGGCAATGGCCCTGCACGGTTCCGCTACGCCCGGCGTGTAGGCAAGAGCCAGATCCTCTCTGGATTTCACCTGGCATTTGGGCGCTGTGTCGATTTTGCCGCGCCATTGCTCGTGAAGTTTTAAGGCTTTTTCGTTCTGCGTCATACTAATCTCCATTTCTGAGCGACTTGTCGCGAAGAGGCGATGAGAAAGCTGCGTAGCAGTTTCTCATCTGCCATCAAGCAATTTGTTTTCGCTCAGAAACAAATTGCCGTGTGGAAAATAAGCTATCGAGCTTATTTTCCACACTGTACCTCCTCTGTTTAACACATACATAGAGTATAATAACATTTCTATTTTGCAAACTCAATATTTTTCTCTTGTACTTTTTGAAAAAAATCGGTACAATAGTAATATAGGTTAAAGAATGGAGGATGAGTAATGACATACGAAGAGGCGAAGGAAAAACTCGCCCGGGCGGGGCAGGAGCATCTGCTGCGGTATTACAGCGAGCTGGACGACGCCGGACGGGAGCGCCTGTTAGCGCAGATCGAGACATTGGATCTGTCGCTGCTGGATCTGATTCGGGACGGCGTAAAGGAAGTGCCGAAGGGAAGCCTGGCTCCTCTGGGCGCGCTTACGCTGGAAGAGATTGAGGAGAAGAAAGAGTACTATGAGAAAAAGGGAGCCGACGCGATCCGCTCCGGGAAAGTGGGAGCGGTGCTTCTGGCGGGAGGCCAGGGTACGAGGCTGGGCCTCGACAAGCCCAAGGGGATGTTGAATGTAGGGGTTACGAGAGAGCTTTTCCTGTTTGAGCAGCTGGTGAATAATCTCATGCAGGTGGTGGATCGGACAGGACAGTGGGTGCCGCTGTTTGTTATGACCAGCGAGAAAAATTACGACGACACGACGGCCTTTTTCAAAGAGCATGATTATTTTGGCTACAAGCAGGAATACATCTTTTTCTTTGTGCAGAAGATGGCGCCGTCCGTCAGCTATGACGGCCGCATTTACATGGAAGGAAAGGATAAGCTGTCCGCGTCGCCCAACGGCAATGGCGGCTGGTTTTCTTCTATGATAGACGCGGGGCTTCTGGATAAGATCCATGAACTGGGCGTGGAGTGGCTCAATGTCTTTGCCGTGGACAACGTGCTGCAGAAGATTGCGGATCCCGTTTTTGTGGGCGCGACGATGGACGCGGGCTGCGTGTGCGGCGCAAAGGTAGTGGCCAAGGCGGATCCCAACGAGCGAGTGGGCGTGCTGTGCCTGGAAGATGGAAGGCCATCCATTGTGGAATATTATGAAATGACCGATGAGATGATTCATTCCAGAGATGAGAATGGAAAACTTCTATACAATTACGGTGTAATTCTCAATTATCTTTTTGAGGTTAAGACTCTTGTAAAGATCGCAGATGAATACATGCCGGTTCACGTAGTGGAAAAGAAGATTCCTTATATGGATGAGAACGCCAGCCTGGTCAGCCCGGGTGAACCCAATGGGTACAAGTTTGAGACTTTAGTACTGGATATGATCCATTTGACGGATAACTGCCTCTCCTTTGAGGTGGATCGGGAAAAAGAATTTGCTCCTATTAAAAACCGCACGGGAGTGGACTCGCTGGAAAGCGCGAGAGAGCTAATGAAGAAAAACGGTATTGCCATCTGACGTTTTCGCGGAGGATGGTATAACAGGCCAATTAGAACAGAAAGGAATGTGAGAATGGAATTAACAGGAAAAACAATAGCTGAGCTGCGTCAGATTGCGAAAGAAAATGGAATCAAGGGAGTTTCCGCCATGAGAAAGCCGCAGCTGGCTGAACTGCTGTCGCAGGTTCTGCAGGAGGAAAAGTCGGCGCAGAAGACAGTGCGCAGAAGAAAAAAGAAGGAAGAAGCAGAGGAGAAAAAAGAGCTGGAAGAGAAAAAGCCGGCAGAGGAGAAAAAAGAGCCGGAAGAGAAAAAGCCAGTTGAAGATCAAAGGGAGCCGGAAGAGAGAAAGCCGGTTGAAGATCAAAGAGAGCCGGAAGAGAGAAGGCCGTTTGAAGACCGAAGAGAGCCGGAAGAGAGAAAGCCGTTTGAAGACCGAAGAGCGCCGGAGGCGAGAAGGTCGTTCGAGGATCGGAGAACAGCCGGCGAAAACAGGCCGTCGGAGGAGAGGACGGATCAGAGAAGCTATGATCAGCGGTTCCAGAGAAAGAATAATTTTCATGCGAACAATAATAATGTGCAGCAAAATTCTAACTATTATTCATACCATAGTTCAAAAAAACAGCTGTATCACGATGGGAGCGACGGGCTTGTCTCCATTATGAAGGAGAGACAGCTGGTAGACGTACATCCCAGCGAAATGAAGGAGCTGGACAGTGGTATTACGAAAAATGGGATTCTGGAAGTAATGCCTGAGGGATACGGATTTATCCGGTGCGATAATTTTCTCCCGGGAGAAAATGACGTATATGTGGCGCCTCTGTTCATAAAGAGATTCGGCCTGCGCACCGGCGACGTCATTGAAGGAAATCTCAGAATCCGAAGCCAGAGCGAGAAATTCAGCGCTCTTCTCTACATGAAAAAGGTCAATGGAAGACCGCCTTCATACTTGTATACACGGAGACGTTTTGAGGATCTGACGCCTGTTTTCCCGGATGATCGGATTCACCTGGAGACGCCGGGAGCCGGTGTGTCCATGCGGATGCTGGACTTGATTTCACCTATTGGAAAAGGCCAGCGTGGCATGATCGTATCCCAGCCCAAGACAGGAAAGACCACCCTTTTAAAGCAGGTGGCGAGAGCCGTGACCGGCAACTATCCGGATATGCACCTGATCATACTGCTGATTGACGAGCGCCCCGAGGAAGTTACTGACATCCGGGAATCCATTGAGGGAAACAATGTAGAAGTGATTTATTCTACCTTTGACGAGCTGCCGGACAATCACCGGAGAGTTTCCGAGATGGTTATTGAGCGCGCCAAGAGACTGGCGGAGAGCGGCGAGGATGTAGTGATCCTTTTGGACAGCATCACCCGTCTGGCGCGGGCCTATAATCTCACAGTGACCCCCAGCGGCCGCACGCTTTCGGGCGGTCTGGATCCCGCGGCGCTCCATATGCCGAAGCGCTTTTTTGGAGCGGCCCGGAATATGCGCGAGGGGGGAAGCCTGACGATTCTGGCGACGGCTCTTGTGGACACGGGAAGCCGGATGGATGATGTGGTATTCGAGGAATTTAAGGGAACGGGCAATATGGAACTGGTTCTTGACCGCAGTCTTTCGGAAAAGCGCATTTTCCCGGCAATCGACATTCAGAAGTCCAGCACCAGAAGAGAGGATCTGCTTCTCAACCCGGAGGAGATGGAGGCTGTGCTCAAAATTCGCCGCGCCCTGAGCGGACTTAAGTCGGAACAGGCAATGGAGCAGGTGCTGGATCTGTTTAAGCGGACAAAGAACAATAGAGAGTTTGTAAATATGGTAAAGAAAATGCACCTGTAAGCCGTCTTTTCAAGCGTTTCAATGGTTTTTTAAAGGCATTGAAGAGGCGTTGTAAAATTCGCGAAAAAAACACTTGCAATTATCAAAGGTTTCATGTATAATAGCATTTGTGATTGGGCTATCGCCAAATGGTAAGGCACTGGACTCTGACTCCAGCATTTCAAGGTTCGAATCCTTGTAGCCC
>CANPZR010000248.1 GCA_947589175.1 uncultured Lachnospiraceae bacterium
TGGTCCTTTTTCCTTCTAAGCGGCTACGAGGAGGCGCAGAAGGCAATCGCGGCGGGCGGCTCCCGCAAAAAGGCCACTAAAAACCGAAAGATTTACAACGGCATGATGAAGACGTATTTATATCAGTATATGGGCGCGAAGCCGCCCAAAAGAAAGGACAGCAGAGAAAATGAATAAGAAAAAACTGGTCTTTGCCACGGGGAACCAGGGCAAGGTAAATGAATTTCGCCAGATGCTGGGCGACGAGTACGAGATTCTCTCGATGAAGGATATCGGCGTGGAGCTGGATATCGTGGAGGACGGCGCGACCTTTGAGGAAAATGCCATTATCAAGGCAAAGGCGCTGATGGAGGCGACCGGCGAGATGGTGCTGGCGGACGATTCGGGATTCGAGGTGGACGCGCTGAACAAGGAGCCGGGCATTTATTCCTCCCGCTACATGGGAGAGGACACGCCGTATTCGGTCAAAAACGCGGAGCTTCTCCGCCGGTGCGAGGGCGTGCCGGATGAAAAGAGGGACGCCCGCTTTGTGTGCGTGATTGCCTGCGCGTTCCCGGACGGTCGGGTGGAGACGGCGACCGGCGTGATCGAGGGAAAGCTCGCCCACGAGCCCAAGGGAGAAAACGGCTTTGGCTACGATCCCATTTTTTACCTGCCGGAGCGGGGATGCACGACCGGCGAGATGCCGCCCGAGGAGAAAAACGCCATCAGCCACCGGGGGATTGCCGTGCACAAAATGGTGGAAATTCTGAAGAAAGAGGGACAGGCATGAAACAGGCAGTGATTTTCAGCGATTCCCACGGACGGATCGATCCGGTGTTGGATGTGATGAAGCAGTATCCGAAGGCGGAGGCATTTTTCCACCTGGGAGATATAGAGGGGGACGACGACCGAATGCGGCGCGCGACGCCCTATCCGGTCTATATCGTAAAGGGGAACTGCGATTATTTCGGCAGCCTTCCGGAGCAGCTCGTGATTGATTTTGCCAGCAAAAAAATCGCCATGTGCCACGGACACCGACAGATGCCATACGGCGTCACCGACATGCTTCGGTATTGGGGAATGGAGCAGAAAGCGGATATCGTTATGTTCGGCCATATCCATACGCCGCTCGTGCTGGAGGAGGACGGGCTTTTTATCGTGAATCCCGGCAGCATTGCCAAGCCGAGGCAGGAGGGGCATATTCCCACATACTGCGTGATGGAGGTTGACGATGGCGGCGGGGTGACATTTGAGATTAAGAATTACATAAAAGGTAAATGATAGACGCCTGCCCGCTCGCGGATGCCCCGGATTGCTTAAATAGTGAAAAAATAGTGAAAATTTAGTGGAAATTTTAATGAAATTCCCTTATAATAGCGATAGATTCTGGGGGTAAGGCATATGATTACTGTGACTTTAACAAATGAAATCTTAAAAAGAATTACGGCGATTGATGAGAATCGCTTTTCAATGAATGCGGTAGAGATGCCTGCTATGGTAAAAAATCGTCTGCGGAAAAATTCTAAAAAGAAAAGCTCCTTTGCCTCCAATAAGATAGAAGGAAATCCGCTTACGGAGGAACAGGCAAACAATGCGATGGAAAGCGATCCGCATAAACATTTTTTAAAGCCGGAACAGGAGATGAGAAACTATTATCTGGCACTGGAATTGCTGGAGAAAAAATTAAAGAGCAAAGAGCCTTTTTCTAAAGAACTGATTTTGGAGGTTCAGGCGATAGTAGAAAATGGGGCTTCCAGAGAAAAAATCGGGCTGAGAGGACCGATGCCGCCAGGAATGTTGTTTGCTGTCTATGATTCTGAGAGTGGCATTCCAGAATATATTCCGCCAGAGTACACAGATATTCCGTCTTTGCTGGAGGAACTGGTTGAATATGTAAATACCACGGACGATCATCCGCTGATTATTGCGGCCATTGTTCATTATCAGCTTGTGACAATTCATCCATTTGAGGATGGAAACGGAAGAACAGCCAGATTGTTGTCTGGCTATATTCTTGATTATTTTGGATATGGGTTTCATGGGATCGGCTCCTTGGAGGAGTATTTCGCATATGATCCTGATGAATATTATGAGTCTTTGCAGATGGGGCTGCCAGCCCTTTATTATTCTGGCAGAGAGAATCCCCCGCACCCGGAGATATGGGTGAATTACTTTTTGAGGATGGTAGAACTGTATTCCCAGAAAGCATATGAGCTGTCAAAAGAATCCGCGGAGAATGGCCTGGCGGGAAGCCTTTCCTATTTAAACGCGAGGGAAAAGGAATTTCTAGGCTGGCTTCTGGAAAATCACATGTATGAATTTACGCCGATCGAAGTAAGCAGGATGATCGGGGTTACCAATAAGACCGTCATCAATCGATGCGCAAGGCTTTTTAATAATGGATTTTTGATCCCCAAGGTTGAAAAAAAGAGAATCCATACCTATCAGTTGAGTGAATTTACTATTACAAATGAGAAGCAGCTTTTGAAAATGTTATCTCATAAAAATGTTTAGAGTTATATCGATGGCGTTGAATTGGAAAAGATTAAAAGAGATGGTATTTAGGGACGTCCTAACATAACCGACTTAAAAATAGGACTTGATCAAAAAAAATCTTGTAAAGGATTTTAAATGATCAGGTCCTTTTTTAGTTGTTTATATTTTTCTTGTCCTTTTTGTGTTTTTATTTTCTGTCATTCGTTTTATAAATTATATTCCCATATTATCAGCTTACACTGGAGTGCATGTTCTTGACACATGAAGAAAGGAAAAGGAAAATAAAGGTGTAGCACTAAAAATTAAAAATTGGGAACAACGAGGATAAATTTTTTAATTTCATTTAATGTTCCCGGAACGGAGGAAAATCATGACACGAAAAATCACAAGAAAACGGATGGAAGATTACCGGAATTATCTCTACGAGCAGGAAAAAAGCGAAAATACTATAACAAAATACATGTGCGACGTAGAGAAGCTGAGGGAGTACGCGGCGGGGCGGAGCCTGGACAAAGCGCTGGTGATCCGGTACAAGGAGGACCTGAAAAACAGCGGCGCGTACACGACTAACAGCATCAATTCTTTTCTCACGGCGGCCAACCAGTTCTTTGAGTTTATGGAATGGTACGACCTGAAAATAAGTTTGTACCATGTCCAGAAGGATATTTTCGCGTCGGAAAATGAGGAGCTGACCAGGGAGGAGTACAAAAGGCTGGTAAAGGCGGCCATGGAGAACAAAAATCCCCGGCTTGCGCTGATCATCCAGACCATCTGCGCCACGGGCATCCGGGTGAGCGAGCTGGCCTTTATCACCGTAAAGTCTTTGAGAAACGGCATGGCGTTTGTCTATAACAAGAAAAAGGAACGGAAGATTATTATCCCCAAAAAGCTGCAGAAGGGGCTGCTCTGTTATGTCTATAAACATGGAATAAAAAGCGGGCCTGTATTCCAGACGAAGAAAGGGAACGCGCTGGACCGGTCATACATATGGCGGCAGATGAAGGGCCTGTGCGGCAAGGCGGGGGTCGATGAGAAAAAGGTGTTTCCTCATAACCTGCGGCACCTGTTCGCCCGGACGTACTACGGGCTGCATCATGATATCGTAAAGCTGGCAGGGATGCTGGGACATAGCAGCATCGAGACCACGAGGATCTATCTGAAAGAATCTTTCGCCCACTACCGAAAACAACTGGAAGGGATGAATCTGCTGGTGGAAATATAGTGTAAAAAATGTGCTCGATAGCATATTTTTTACACGGCAAGTTGTTTTTGAGTGAAGACAACTTGCTTTGATGGCAGATGAGAAACTGCGTACGCAGCTTTCTCATCGCCCCGTCGCGTAAACGCTCCGGAATGGAGAAAAAAATCCACATAATTTATATTATGCGGATTTTCCCTCAAGACTAAAGGGAGTATACCATATCTCCGGGGCATATGCAAGTGCCAAATTTTCCATTTTTACAACGTATTATCACAATCGTGCAGGCTTTTCTGCGTCAGAACTCTTGGACTGACCGGCTAAGGATAGGCGTGTTTTGGCTATTTGTGGCCATTTTTCGTCCAATTCTCTTGGATTAATTCCCATAATATAAATTATGTGGACAAATCCAAACCAGGACAGAAGCCATAGAGAACATGCCGTACTAAGCGGTATGTCGTACAGGAGGCAGGAAGCGTTGAGGACGATTACGGAGGACCAACTGGAGGAGTTCCGGAC
>CANPZR010000249.1 GCA_947589175.1 uncultured Lachnospiraceae bacterium
TTCTCGGAAAGTTTATTATTTACACTAAAAAGAAAACAGGGTATAATGAGAACAGAGTTATTGTACTCGCATCGTAAATCGCCGCGGGAGGCGGCAGAATGGAGGATATTATGTTAGAGCAGCTGAAAAAGGATGTTTATGAGGCGAACATGGAGCTTCAGGAAAAGGGACTTGTCATTTACACATGGGGCAACGTGAGCGGAATCGACAGAGAGAACAACTATGTTGTGATCAAGCCCAGCGGCGTGGAGTATGACGAGCTGACGCCGGACGATATGGTAGTGGTTGATTTTGACCAGAACATCATTGAGGGCAAGTATCGTCCGTCCTCGGACACGGCGACGCACATTGAGCTGTACAAGGCGTATCCGTCGCTGGCTGGCGTGGTGCACACGCACTCGACTTGGGCTGTTACCTTTGCGCAGGCAGGCATGGCAATTCCGGCTATGGGGACGACTCACGCGGATTATTTCTACGGCGACATTCCGTGCACCAGAGACCTCACGGCAGAGGAGATCAATCTGGACTATGAGAGGAACACCGGACTTGTCATTATCGAGACAATCGGGGACAGAGATCCGATGGAGGTTCCGGGCATCGTTGTGAAGAACCACGGACCGTTTACATGGGGAACTTCTCCGGCCAATGCCGTTTACAACGCGGTCGTGCTTGACAAGGTAGCCGAGATGGCGCACCACACCCTTACCCTGAACCCGCGCGTGCAGAAGGCGCCGCAATATCTGATGGATAAGCATTATTTCAGAAAACATGGCGCCAACGCTTATTATGGACAGGGAAATCTTTAATCAGGCGCTTGCAAAAATTCTCTCCAGAGAACATGAAAACCACGGCATCGGAACGCTCGGTGAAAAGACGCTCCATGCCGTGGTTAAAAATTATGTGGAGCCGGACGAGGATTACCATGAGGTCCCTCTGGAGGGATATGTGGCGGACGTGTACCGGGACGGTCATGTGTACGAGATACAGACGGCCAATTTTAATACGATGCGGGACAAGCTGCGGGCATTTCTCCCGCTGTACCGGGTGACGATTGTGTATCCGGTGCCCGCCACCAAATGGCTCCGGTGGATCGACGAGGAGACGGGCGAGATTACCGACCGGCGCAAGTCGCCGAAGAAGGGCACGCCTCAGGCGGTGTTTCGGGAATTATATCGCATTAAAATGTTTTTAAAGGATCCGAATCTCTCTATTCGGATTCTTCTCATTGATGTGGAGGAATCCCGCCTTTTAAATGGCTGGAGCGCGGACCGGAAAAAGGGATCCTGCCGTTATGACCGGATTCCGGTGGGGCTGGTGGAGGATATCCAGATGGACTGCCCGGAGGATTACCGGATGTTGGTGCCGGTGGAGCTGGAGACATTTGATTCAAAGGAGTATGCCAAGGCGTCCGGCCTCACGGTGAACCGCGCCCGGACGGCGCTGAATGTGCTCTATGACCTGGGGGCGGTAAAGCGGGTTGATAAGCGGGGGAACAGCTATATTTACGAGGCAGCGGAATAAATTGGCTCCTGTGCTGGCGTTGATTATTGCATCGGTTTTGATGTTGGCTTCAGTTTGTGTTTTCCGGTCTATGGGCGAACCATATTCCGGCACCGCACGAGCATGTAAAAAGCAGGTATCAGCAAAAACAGGTTGATGAAATCGGTCAGCTCCCAGACGAGATTCAGGGGGAGGACGCCGCCGACAAAAATCATAATGATGTAAATGGTCTGATAGACGCGGCTCCCCTTTCCGTGAAAGAGGTAGCTAAAGCCCTGTCTGCCGTAATAGCTCCATCCGACCAGCGTCGCGAGGGCGAAACAGACGACGGCGACGGCAAGGATTTCGTCCCCGAAAAAGGGGAGCTTGGAAAAGGCGGCCGCTGTCAGCGAACCGGCGGAGCAGCAGATCCACTCGGCGGGATATTCTAACTGGAACGACGCCAGAACGATGCCCGTGACGGCGCAGAGCACCACCGTGTCCCAGAAGGATGCGCTCATGGAAATCAGCGCCTGGTTTCTTGCGTTTTTTTCGGCGGAATTTCCCGCTATGAGCCCGGCGGTGCCAAGCCCCGCCTCGTTGGTGAACAGTCCTCTCGCCACGCCGTAGCGGACGGCTTTTCCCAAGGTAAAGCCTGTGATTCCGCCGCCGATCTGGGAGAGCCCGAAGGCGGAGGAGAGAATCTGCTTTATGGCGGGGAGGAAATAGGCGCGGTGCAAAATGAGGTACAGCGCGCAGCCCCCGAAAAAGAACATGGCCATAGCGGGCACGACGGCTATGGTAAAGGATTCAATCCATTTTTTGCCCTGCATGAGCACAAGCCCTACCGCGAAGGCAGTGACAATGGCGGTGAGCACCGGAGAGAGGTGGAAAACCTCCTCGCAGCTTTCCGTTATGGCGTTGCTCTGGGTGGTGCATCCGATGCAGAAGGCGGACAGGCACAAAAACAGGCTGTATAGAAACGCCATGCCCGGCTTTTTCAGGACGTCCCGCAGCACATACATGGGACCGCCCGGATTGTCCATGTTGTTGGCCTTTTCGCTGTTTTTGGCGTTGTTTGCGCTGCCTGCTTTTTTGCTATTGTTTTCGTTGCTGACATTGGATTTTGCTCCGCCGCGGAACCGGGTACAGAGATAGGTTTCGGCGTAGGTGGTCGCCATGCCGAAAACGCCGGTGAGCCAGCACCAGAAAACGGCTCCCGGACCGCCTAAAAAGACGGCGGTGGATACGCCGACGATGTTGCCGGTGCCGAGGGTGGCGGCCAGCGTGGTGGTCAGGGAGCCGAACCGGGAAAAGCCTGTCTGTCCCGGCTCGTCCGTATCCCCCAGGGAGAGCCGTAGCGCGGTCCCGATTTTTCGCTGGACAAAGCGCAGATGGACGGTGTGGTATATGTGCAGCCCCATGAGGAGGACGAGCAGCGGCCCGCCCCAGAGCAGTTGGTTGAACGACAATAGAAACGACACAGGATACTCCCCCGCGTTATGTAATTGTTTAATAGTATGAGGCGGACGGCGGTAAAATGCTGGGGAAAAATATGAAAAAAGAAAATTTCTTCAGAAATAAATTTCCCCAAGAAATTTTTTTAAAATCTTTTCTAGGAAATCGTGTGTGTAAAGAGGGCTTGAAAGAAAAATGCCGACATGGTAAAGTATAAGGATAAACATGGGACAGGTTTTTGGCGCCCATAGTATTGTAAGATAAGTTGAACAATGAGCTCGATAGCTTATTGTTTCATGATGTGAGGGCTTATATGGGAAAGATGAAATCGCTGTTCACTTCCATGCTAAAGGTAGGGGTAATTGGATTTGGCGGCGGAAATGCGTTGATTCCTGTGATTGAGCAGGAGATTGTCAAGGAAAAAGGGCTGGTCACCAAGGAGCAATACGACAAGGATATTATCGCGGCGACGCTGACGCCGGGAGCCCTTCCGTTGGAGATTGCCTCCGGCGTGGGATATCAGTGCGCCGGAAAGCGCGGGATGATTCTGGGCGGCGTCTGCATGGCGCTCCCTGGCGCGGTGCTCACGGTGCTGATGCTGTCGGGCCTGCGGGTTCTCGACGCGGCGGTTCTGCGCCAGATTCAGTACGCCTCGATCGGCATTACGGCGTTTATCATGTGTCTTTTGACAGAATATATTTTGAGCACGCTGAAATTGTACCGAAATTCGCGTTACCGTGTCTTTCTCTGGTGCGTCATTGTCGGCGTGTTCCTTCTCACAGGGGGAAAGACGGTCTGTCAGATTTTCCATCTGGGCTTTACCGTGCCAAAATTTTCCACGATCGAGGTCCTGCTCGTGACGCTTTTGGGCGCTGTCGTGTACGGACTGCGGCCGCAGGGCAAGAAAAAGAAGAAGAAAAAGAAAAAGGCGATCCGGTTTCGACCGATGGTGGGCGGAATCGGGATCTGGTTCATTTTTTTTGTCGTCCTGTCGATTCCCGCCTTTGTGCTGATTCCGGCGGGGACGGCGGTGTTCGACCTTCACGCGATTGCGTCCTCCCTGCTCTCCTTCGGGGGCGGCGACGCCTATCTCACCATAGCGGACGGGCTTTTTGTGCCGGATTTTATCTCCGGCAACGAATTTTACAACCATCTCGTACTGATTGTAAATGTGCTGCCGGGCTCGATTCTGTGCAAGACGCTCTCCGGCATCGGATACGCCTACGGCGAGGCGGC
>CANPZR010000250.1 GCA_947589175.1 uncultured Lachnospiraceae bacterium
ATTTTAGAGAAACAAAACGAACTTAGCCGTACAGTCCCCGGATATATATGGGTTTTGAATACAAGTGTTTTTGTTATTGCAGATTACAATTTTGGATTGGTGCAGAGAGAAAATCTGGTGCCATAGAAGATTAGGAGCTAAGACGACTTTCTCTCCCCCTGCTTGTCACTTGACTTTTTTTAATTCGGGTTTTATGATAATAAAGGAATTATTTTAATCATAGGGGGACATTTTCATGGCGCAGAAAAGCACATCTGGCAGCATCTGTATGAAAAGGACAAGAAAAAAGATTGTCAATTTATTCTGGGCCGCTCTTTTTCTCTTTGTGGCTCTGGCGCTTCTGGCGTATGCCGTTTTTTCATGGACATCAGACCGAACATATTGGGAAATTAGGGACTGGGCCGCGGCCGTTTTGAGCACGGTTCTTGGAATTGCCGCCCTGGCAGCAGGGCTGTATGAACTGGTCACCTCTGTCCGGGACGCCTTTTTTCCGGAAAAGAGCAGGCTCGCCAAGTCCATTCGCTCCCAGCTCCCCTATCCGGAGGAGGCCCCTCCGGTGAGAGAGCTTTTTGCTATGGTGGACAAGGACATTCAGGATAATGGCGCGTGGTTCGACCGGGTGGCCGTGGGCAAGGAGTGGATTTTAGGCGACGACGCCACCTACATTCCACGAATCCGGGCGGTATTTGGCAGGGACGAAATCCAGCGCCGCCGAGTCAACGGCAGGAACATCACCAGCGAGGTGGTTCAGATTTACATAATAGACGACAGAAAACAGGTTCAAGCGACGGGCCTTAGAAATCCCAATGAGCTGAAACAGCTTTTGGAATGTCTGCGCCTGCTGGCGCCCGACGCCCTTTTTCTTCCTTATGAAAAATATCTGGATTACGCGGCAAAATCCAGGGACGAGTGGGAGTCGATCAACCGGGAGTTCCGGATTCGGAAGGCGCGACGGGAGATGGACGCTCCCGCGCCAAGGGCCGAAAAGGAGCAGAACATGGTATTTACCCGGCCCGACGGGACGGACACTTCCCATGTCACCGAAGATATGGTGCTCTCGACGCTCCGTGACGCCATTCGTTCGGACGATGAAACGCTCTTTACGCTGGCGCCCACGGTTCCCTATGAGAGCGGCGGCAGAAAGCTGTCCTTTCTCCAATGCGCGGTGTTAGGCGTGGACGATCCGGATTTTGACGAGGCTGACCTGAAGGACGAGGCGGAGATTTATCTGATCGCGGGCGTCAAGCCGGAACCGGGCTGTCCGCCGGAGACGGGGGCAGTGTTAGACTGCGCCTATGACGAAGCGGAGCGTATTTTGCTGAACTGGTTCCACGGACAGGCGCCGGATATTTCGCGGTGGCTTGTCATCAATATACACGCGTGGGAGCCGCCTGAAAAAAGGCCCGATCCCCAGCCGCCAAGGCTCGCTCTGGAGTCCGCTACCGGCGTCTTTCAGTCCCACGAGAGCTTCGAGCGGGAGGATGTGGAGCTTGCGGCGGACGGTCTTAATGATGGCACATACAGGTATGTGGAGCTGATTCTCCCTGGCGGGTATCTTATATTCCGGGTGGAGCCGGGAGATGCGCAGGACGGGCGGAGCACTGTCACCGCCACCGGCGACAAGGACGGGAAATTGCGCTTTTACGAGTTAAAATGCTCCCAGAGCCAGGCTGCCAGACAGCTCCTGGATTATTATGATGGAAAATTCCGTCCGGCCAAGCCGGAGTGGAAGGATATAACAAGAAAAATATACAAAAAGATTGGAGTGTAAATATGGGTAAAATTTTTAGTGACGAGGTAGAGCAGGGACTCAAATATGTCTGCTACGAGGAGCGGCTCGGAAAGGGCAAGGAGGGCATGGCGCTTTTGGAAAAGGCCAGCGCCGCCGGAGACGGGGACGCCAGCTGCATTTTGGCCCGGTGCTTCTGGGGCGGGCAATACATATGGGCGGGACACGGCTTTCCGGTGGACGACAAGCGGGGCGACAGCCTGATGCGCCAGTCGGTCAAGCAGGGTAGCGCCCTGGGCGTGCTGTGCGCCCTGCGGTCAAGGCTGCTTACGCCGGCGCTTGAGAAAAATCTGCCTTTCGAGAGCTTGGAGGACGCCTTTAATGTGGTAAAGGAGAAAGCGGAGGCGGGCGACGCCTTCTGCCAGTACACCGTGGGCAACATGTATTTTTGGATGGATTTTGTCCGCATTTTCGGCAAGGGCAGGGACGCCTTCCCCAGCCAGGACGCCTACAACGAGTACCTGAAAGAGAACATTTTAAAATGCGAGCCCTGGTTTAAGCGCGCCTTTGAGGGCGGCATGTGGCTGGCGGGGAACAACCTGCGAAACTTCTATTTAGAGGGTGATAAGAATTTGATTCCGCCCCGCCCGGAGCTGGCAGAGGGGATTTTCGAGCACGGCGCGGAGTTAGGCTATCCGGTTCACCAGCGATTCGCGGCGGATCATTTGTCCGAGGCAGGCGATCACGAGGGGGCGTTTAAGTGGTACAAGGCGTCCGCGGAGGGCGGCGAGAAGGTCTCCCAGTTCCACCTAGCAAAGCATTATGAGCTGGGACAGGGCACGGAAAAGGACGTTCACAAGGCGGTGGAGTGGTATGAAAAATATCTGGAGGACGGTCCGGACACGCCCGGCTGCAACCGCTTAGGTGGTATTCTCTATGAGGGACCGGACGGGATAGAGCCGGATTACGGCAGGTCCTTCCAGCTTTTGAGCTACGCGTGGAATCAGGGCAACACCTGGGGCGCGGACTGCCTGGGGCGGATGTACTTCTACGGTCGCGGCACGCAACAGGACTATGTCAAGGCGCGGGAGATTCTGGAAAAGGTGGATTACAATAATAAGGAAGTCTGGTATTGCCTGGGCTGCATCTACGCCGGGGGACTGGGAGTCGCCGAGGACATTCCCAAGGGCGTGGCGCTGCTCCAGAAGGCGGGCGATTACGCTCCGGCCAAGCAAGAGCTCTTGAAATATAAAAAGACGCTTTTGGGTAAATGGGTGCGGAGAAAATAACGCCCGAAATGGCGAGTGAGTTAAATATAGAAAAATTGACAGCAAAAAATACTCCCGGCGGGAATCGAACCCACAACTGCCCCTTAGGAGGGGGCTGTTATATCCATTTAACTACGAGAGCAGGACGCTCCTGTAAAGGAGCAAAACGAATATAGTTTTAATGGCAGATGAGAAATAGCATTAAAAACCGTAAATACAGTTTTTTCTCTATCGCCCCTTCGCGACAAGTCGCTAATGCGACTTGTTTCGCGAAGAAATAGGTTATGTATGAAAAACAAAGGTTATGGCAAATATTTTTTCAGAGCCTCCGCCTTATCTAACTTCTCCCAGGGGAAATCGAGGTCATTTCTTCCGAAATGGCCATAGGATGCGGTCTGGCGGTAAATCGGCCGACGCAGATTCAGCATCTGGATGATGCCGGCTGGTCTCAGGTCGAAGTTCTCATGAATGATGTCTACCAGCTGTTCCTCCGGGAGCTTGCCAGTGCCGAAGGCGTCTATGCGGACAGATGTGGGCGAGGCCACGCCAATGGCATAGGACAGCTGAATCTCCGCGCGGCTGCACAGTCCCGCCGCCACGAGGTTCTTGGCGATGTAGCGGGCCGCGTAAGCGGCAGAGCGGTCAACCTTGGTCGGATCCTTTCCGGAAAATGCGCCGCCGCCGTGGCGTGCCCACCCTCCGTAGGTGTCGACAATAATCTTGCGGCCGGTGAGCCCGCTGTCCCCGTTGGGACCGCCGATGACGAAACGGCCGGTAGGATTGATATATATCTTGGTATCGGAATCAATCATATCCGCGGGAAGTACCGCGTCAATGACCTTTTCCCGGATGTCCTTCTGGATCTGTTCCCAGGAAACGTCTTCGCTGTGCTGCGTGGAAACGACTACAGCGTCTAAGCGCTTCGGCTGGTCGTCGGCTCCGTACTCGACGGTGACCTGCGCCTTGCCGTCCGGACGGAGATATGGCAGCGTGCCGTCCTTGCGGACAGCGGTCAGCTGTCTGGTCAGTCGGTGAGCCATCGAAATGGGGTACGGCATGTATTCTTCCGTCTCATTGGTGGCGTAGCCGAACATCATGCCCTGATCTCCGGCGCCGATCGCGTCTATATCGGAATCTGTGAGCTTGGCCTCCAGCGCCTGATCCACGCCCTG
>CANPZR010000251.1 GCA_947589175.1 uncultured Lachnospiraceae bacterium
CTCAACGGTAAATATCCCGTTTTCTGCCTTCACCTTTACAGCCCCGTCATATTTTTCCACGCTGCGCGCTACGTTCGCAAGCCCCATTCCGTGCCCCCGCCCTTTCCCTGAAACGGGAATCCCGTTTTTCCATTTCACAGCCGCGCAGGTATTTTCCATTTTCACCGAAACCATCCCGCGATACGCGCCCAGACGGAGCGTTATTTTTTTATTTCCCTCAACCGCGCCGCATGCCTCGATGGCATTGTCAAACAGGTTCCCAAATATCGTAGTAATATCTATGGCGTCCATAGAATCCACATTTACATGGTCCGCTATTATGTCAAAATCAATCTGCCTCGCGTCCATAATGGAATTATAATCGGTAATCAATATGTCCAGAATCGGATTTCCCGTATGTGCGGCCGGTATAAGCGGCCGGAGCATATCCGTAATCTGTCCGGTATATTCCGCGGCCGCCGCCGCATTGCCGCTCATATACAATTTTTCTATGAATTTTATGTGTTTATCTACATCGTGCAATAAATGAATCGTCTTGTTATAATTCTGCTCCTGCCTTACATAATACTTATACTGCATATCCGTCTGTTTTTCCATCAATTTAACTTCATATTCCAGGGAGCTTTTTTCCAGCATGACCTTATTCAGATAGAGCAGATACAGATCCGCCAGCACAATACAGCCCAGATTGAGCACGAGAAAATAATTGTTCGGCCTGTTCCTCACATTGTCTACAACAACAATGATATCCACCAGTGTATAAAGCAAAATAACCACGCTGGAAAAATACTGGTGTCCTGTCAGCGGAACATCCCTCTTTTTCATCAGTCTGCTGACCGCCATAAAATACAGAAAAATCAAGGCAATTTTGGAAAAGGCAGTCTCTACGCAGACCAGCATGGTACTATTCTCTATTTTTATATTCATCCATTCCAGGAGCAGATCCGCAAGTCCCACGCCCAGTGATTCGCAGATTGTAATGACTCCCAGAAAAATTTCACAATCCAGTATTCTTTTTACCGGTCTTTCATAATCCCCGTAATATAATATATACGCGCTAAGACCGACTGCCGCCATCCATGTCAGAAAATTCAGAACCGGACGATTCAGCAGATTGACCGCGGCAATCCCGAACGTCATCGCCCATCCTGTCCCTATGTAAATATATCGGTTCGAAAATGTCCGGCTGTATCTGTCGTCCGCAAATCCATAAAAAAATGACACAATAATAAAACAGGACAGGCAGGAACAAAAATATAATATCCAATTTTCCATCCGCAGCTCTCCTCAAACACAGCTATGTATAAATTCATTCAGTTTTTCTTTAAACTGGACCGTCCTTTTCTGCGCCAGAGAAAGAATCTGCCCGTTGTCCAGATATATGTTGTATCCCTTTATTTTTACAATGTGCCGCAAATTCACAAGATTTCCCCGGCAGTTGACGGCAAATCCATATTTCTCCAGCTCCCTGGCCAGATCTTCCATCACGCAAAAGTATTCATAGGTCCGATCCCTGAGCACAATTTTAGTCCGTCGTTTTGTTTTTATGTACTCAAAACAGATAATGCTATCTAGCGGCAATTTTATAACCGGGTGTTCCCTTCCCTCTCCGTCAAAGACCTTGTAAAACGCCTTTTCAACCGAACTGCCGGATTGCTCTATTTCCCGGATCAGTTCGTCGATCTGGATTTTCAGCGCCTCCCCTGACAGCGGCTTGCACAAAAAAGAAAACGCGTGGATTTCGTTAATCGCCTGCATGCAATATTCCTCATAATTTGTCATATAAATAATCCTCATCTCCGGAAAACGGCTTTTTAACTCGCGCCCCAGATTGATTCCGTTCATTTCTCCCATGACAATATCCAATATCGCAATATCTATTTTCCCTGCCTGCGCCAGCATGTCGGCGGATGAAGAAAAGGCCTGTATGTTGTGAGGAACCTTTTCCTCCTCAAAAATTTCGCTCAGCATGCGGACGACGTTCTCCAAATCCTTGCTCTCGTCATCGCAGACAGCAACTTCTACCGCCATTGTCAACACTCCCTATCATTAGAATAAACGCTATCTTCCATTTATGATGCAAATTTTCCCTCGTCAGCTCAGATCTGAATGTTAACATGTGCTGCACCCGCGTTCTCTATGGTCTTTTTTATTTTATCGTATTGTTTCATAAAATTATTTATATCATTTTGGAGCTCTTCATCCGCATACTTAGAACCCACTGCGCGAAACCACTCCAGGTACGCCGGTCGCATCCACTTTTTATACTGCTCAAAAAGATCCCGTCTCGCCTTTTCATCCTCCCAATTCAAATCCGCAAATCGTTCGCGGAGCGTATTGGCAAGCTCTCTGTCCGAGGCCGACCTCAAACGGCTGTTTCTTCCATCGTCCATATTTTCAAGAAAAGTCCACTTTACATAATCCGGAAGATCTCCATTTGCTACATAATCTCTTATCGTCTGAATAAGTCTTAAAGTTGTATCATCACAGCCTCTTTTCGCATAGTACGCATCATCCGTCTCATATCGGCCCTGAAATTCATTATTAATCAGTTGGTCAAAATACTCCGTCGCTGCTTTGTTTACAGCCTCTGCCTTCTCTTCTGACAGATATTCCTTTCCATAAGAGCGGAGCATATTCTCTGCCATTCCCATTTTGGCATAGTCCTTATAGTCCAGCTCACCTATGCTTACACCAGATACTACATCCCGGAATACCTGATTGACCGACTGCATTTCAGAGGCAGTAAATTCAACGCCGTTCAGTATGTAAATCCTCTTATCATCTGAATAATCGTTATTACATCTGGTAAGGTCAGACGCTGAAAATTCCACTTTCCTCTGTTTTACATTCTGCTGTACTTCTTTTTTGAAAACAGACTCTGACGGATCGCAAATTCTGCCATTAACAAGCTTTTTCGACTCGTCCGGCTTCATCCCCTCCATAGATTTTCCGATTGCATACAATTTTTCATTTCTCTGCAGCAGTCCGAAGGACATATTGTCCGCTTTCACATTCATTGTCATTCTTTCATCCTCCAATCATAAAACATATAGTTTCCCATCTTTATACATAATCCTGCCTATCTCATCTGAACTGCTCCCTCCTCTCCGAATCAATTTTTTAATAAACCCATAAAATTCTGTATGAGTCTGGCAGTCATAGTCCTCATAAACTTCATCCGTCAAGCCGGAGATGGATCCATCTTTTTCTATAGACAAATCGTCAATGTCTATTCCATAATGCCGATACAACTGCCATGCCGTAGCAAACATGGCTGAGGCGTCAATGCTTTCTTCATTTGATAAATTATTATATTTATAGCCCTCACTAAATATTGTATTTCTGAGTGAAGTTGATGCTCTTTCAAATTTCAGGCTCTGCTTTAACGCTTCAATATCCGCCTGTTCATCCGCCGTGTCCACCGTAATCTCACCCTTGACATCAATTGAAATAGTCGCCTCCTGAATCCCGGCGTCCTCAAACGCCTTCCTCAACCGACACTCCTCCATTACACAGAAACCGTATTCCTCGGCAGAATGTTTATACATTCTCTGTATATCTTCGCTGTCATTCTCAAAGGGATACGTGCTCATGTCGCCTCCTCGTTCTGCGTAATACTGAACCAGATAATTTACCTTGTCCTTGTTAATCTTTATATAACGGGTAGATATTCCGTTTACTTTCGTAATCCAGACGTCCTTTTTGAGCAGCTTGCTTTCATCATAGGGATATTTTTCCTTTATCAGCTCGCAATACCTTAATTGCCTTAACGTCCCGTCCTCTGTCTGAATACTTATATCCTCACAATCATAATCGCTGCGAGTAGGAATCGAATAGTCTTCATCCTCCTGATCCGGGACGAGGGCAGGGGTTCCGCTTTGTCCTGCACTATAGGGATTTCCCTTTGCCAGCTCGCTATATCTTGATTGCCTGAAATGTCCGATCACGGCCTGAAGGTCTGCCTTTTTTATATTGTTGTACAAAAAAGACGGTATCGCTTCATCCTTTTGATCTGAAATCAGGCAGTAATCCAGCAGGGATTTCCGCACCATCAGATTGCGCATCTGCATGAACGAGCCATTTTCAAGCTTCCGGGACTGGATCTGCCTATATCTCTGATTGGCCAGCCTGTCCGCATTGTAATTCGCTGTATTATCTCCGATTT
>CANPZR010000252.1 GCA_947589175.1 uncultured Lachnospiraceae bacterium
AACAGAGATCGTATGCTTTTTCAATGTTTATGAGGCTTTAAGCCAATTTTTATTCCACACATTCTGATGATGAGCCTGTTTTTTTGAACATTGTCTCATCCTCCTTACATTGTTTTTATTTCAAGCCTGCACCCTACTGTGATTTTGCAGAACAGGACTTGTTATCTTCTCTCAAAGCTCCTACTTCTCGTACATGCTCTCTGCCATTTTCAGCAGTTCCTCTTTTGCGTTCGGAATATCAGTGGCATCGATAACATGGTTATAATCCTCATCATCCCAAATAATCCATGATATCTTTTCTTTTGTTTTTTCACGGTATGTTCCAATATACCCGGCCACCGCTATCCTCTCCTCATGATCGCATTCATCATCTATAGAAAAATTTGCTCCCTTTTCCAGTTTTCTACTTGTATAAATTACTCCTCTCTTTTCATTAGCGGAACTCCATGTAACCGCAAATAACATATTCCCTTCCGTCCTCTCCGTCTCCTTCAGCCCTTCCGGCACATACAGCGGCTCATCGCTGATCCGCTTCTTTACGCTATCCGAATCCACGTCCGGAACAGCATGGGCGTAATTCCTTTCTTCCATCTCAATACCGGAAACATGTGATTTCTGGTAATCCCAGAGATAAATCCCGAGCGCCTTTGCCCCCACCGTGGCCGAAAAAAGCAGGCAGAAGCATGCTGCCGCAGCCGCGGCGGCAATCCTGAATCTCCTGTGGCTTCTTTTCCTTTCAGGCAGTTCCGCGAGCAGATCCTCCATCCTTTTCCGGGCGTCTTCCGGCATGGGCGGGGCGTCCATGCAGAATCTCTTCTTCAAATACTTGTCAAAATCATCCATCGATATCATCTCCCATAATCCTTTTCAAATGTTTTCTCGCGGCGTGAAGCCTCGATTTGACAGTTCCCTCCGGGATGTGGAGCATCCTCCCGATCTCCGGCTGCGTATATCCCTCGTAATACCGAAGAAGCAGTACGATCCGCTCCCTCTCATTTAACTTATCCAGCCAGAAAAAAAGCTCGTCCAGCTCATCCTCATAGGCCGTTTCCGGGACTTCGTCGCACAGGACGACTCTCTTCTGTTTTTTCAGCATATTCTTTGCTGTGTTGAGGACGATATTGTGCAGCCATACCCGGAGCTTTCCCTCTTCCCGGAGAGTGTCCCGGTTCTCCCAGGCCTTCAGGATAGCTTCTGATAACGCGTCCTCTGCCTCATGCGGATCCTTCAGAATACTGAGCGCCAGGCGGTACAGCCGGTCTCCAATCGCCATCACCACATCCGCAAAAAGCTGTTTCTCCATTTCTGTTTCTTTTTTCATAGGCGCCTGCTTTCTGCTCAACTCCCTGCCCCACCCTTTTTCGCCCCTCTATATATAAAGACAATTCAGCGCGGCAAATCGTTCACTTTTTTTTGCAATTTTATAAAATTTTATCATATAACGCCTAAAAAGGCACATGGAGCGTTTTCACATATCTCCATGCGCCTTTTTCTATGATGCCGCGGATTTCTCTCGAAATTCCAAAATATCTAAAAATCTAAATCATCTCAATCCCCGCGTCCTTGCGCAGCCGGCTCATCAGATCATCTCAATGTCCACGTCTTTGAGCAGCTGGTTCTTGTAAATCGTCGCCTCCGTGTCGTCGAACACATAAATGCGGTGCAAGAGCACGTTCATCTTATCTCCCACGGACACATTGCGCCTCTCGAGCGAGCGGTTGGTCGTCAGCAGGATGCCGTTGACGCGCAGCGTCAGCTCCATAAAGCTCCCCCGGAACTCGATTTTCTCAATGACGCCCTCCTCGGCGGCGCCCATCAGCGCCTTGAACCGCTTGTTGTCGGATTTGAACGCCTCCACGAACTCCGGCCGCACGATCACCTTTTTGTCCGGGCCGATCTCGTCAAAGCCCTTGAATCCCGACAGATCCTCCAGCACATGGGACGTGCCGATAAACTGCGCCACAAAGGGCGTTTTCGGATACTTGTAAATGTCCTTGGGCGTCCCCATCTGCTCCAGATTTCCCTCGTTGATGACGATAATGTCGTCGGCCACCTCCACGGCCTCCTCCTGGTCGTGCGTCACGAAAATGCTCGTGATTCCCACCTTTTCAATCATTTCCTTCAGCCAGGAGCGGAGCTCCTTGCGCACCTTGGCGTCAATGGCGGCGAAGGGCTCGTCGAGCAGAAGAAGCTGGGGGTTGGGCGCGATGGCCCTCGCAAACGCCACTCGCTGGCGCTGTCCGCCGGAGAGCTGGTCCGGATACCTCTTTTCCAGTCCCTCCAGGCCGATGAGCGAGATCATCTCCGACACCCTCTCCCGGATTTTTTCCTTGTCCGCCTTCTGCACCTTCAATCCGAAAGCGATGTTGTCATACACCGACATGTAGCGGAACAGGGCGTAATTCTGGAACACGAACCCGATGCCCCTCTTGCTGGCGGGAACATCGTTGACCACCTTTCCCTCGATGACGACGTCGCCGCTATCCTGCTGCTCCAGCCCCGCTAACATGCGCAGAATCGTAGTCTTGCCGCTTCCGCTGGGCCCGAGGAGAGCCACCAGCTTTCCCTGCTCGATGCCGAAATTGATGTGCTTTGCCGCCTCGTAATCCCCGAATTTTTTACAGATATCTCTCATTTCTACATACATTGTTTAAGCCCCGCCTTTCCTTTTGCCGTGGTACTCCACGATATTTTTCAGAATCAGTACGACTACCGCGATTCCCACTAGGAGAGAGGACACGGCAAACGCCTGCGTGATGGAATCCGCGCTTCCCGCCATATACAGCGCGTCGATTTCGAGCGGCAGGGTAAATGTCTTGCCCCTCGCCTTGGATACGGCGTACACGGCGCCGAACTCGCCGAAGGCTCTGGCCGCGCACAGAATCACGCCGTAGAGCATCCCCCATTTAATATGAGGAAATGTGATCCGCCTGAATATCGTGACGCCGGAGGCCCCCATGAGGGCGGCCGCTTCCTCCTCATCCCGCCCCTGGGCGTTCAGAATCGGAATGATTTCTCTGGATATAAAGGGAAATGTGACAAAAATGGTCGCCAGCACGACGCCCGGCACCGAGAACACCAGCGAGAGATCCGTCCCCAGCGCGTCGTTGATTTTTTCAATCAGAGGCGTCGCCCATCCCGTCCGGCCGAACGTCATGATGTAGGCCAGACCGGCGATGACCGGCGAAATCGAAAAGGGAATGTCAATCAGCGTGGCGAGCACGTTTTTCCCCCGAAAGTTAAATTTGGTAATCAGCCACGCCGCCACCAGTCCGAAGAACGTGTTGACAATCAGCGCGATGGCAGCCGCAATCAGCGTGACCTTCAGGGCGGAAAGGGTGTTTTTCGCCGTTATGGCCTGACTGTACGCCTCCCATCCGTCCTTCAGCGCCCGGTAGATTACCTCGAACAGCGGCAGGACCAGCATAATCAGAAAGAAAATGACGCTGACCGCGATCAGCAGCCATTTTACAGCTTTTCCTTTATTTTTCATAATCTTAATAACCTCCATTTTCGCCGCGTCACGAGCTGGTCCGGCGGCTCGCTATATGCTGAATCACATTGATTGCGAACAGAATTACAAAGGAAAGAATCAAAAGCACCAGCGCGATGGCAGCCGCCCCCTCGTAATCCACGTTGCCGGAGTTGAGCTTCTGCATGATGACGTAGGACACCACCTGGGTTCCGTTCTTTTCGCTGTTTCCGGAAATGTAAATGACGCTTCCGTACTCGCCGATTCCCCTCGCGAGCGCAAGGCCGAAGCCGGTCAAGAGCGCCGGGCGGATTTCCGGGAAAATAATTTTGCGGAATGTGGTGAACCGGGAGCCCCCCAGCATCAGGGACGCCTCCTCTAACGACTCCGGGAGCTTTTCGAGCACCGGCTGAATCGCGCGCACCACAAAGGGGATTCCGATAAATACCATCGCGATGACAATGCCCGTCTTGGTATAGGCCGCCTCGATTCCGATTTTTTCAAGCGCCCTCCCCAGAAATCCGTTGTCGGAGTAGATTTTCGTCAGCGTGATGCCGGCCACCGCCGTAGGCAGGGCAAAGGAGAGCTCGATCATGCCGTCCATCAGGCGCTTCCCCGGAAATTCATACCGCACCAGCACCCACGCGAGGATTACGCCGAACACGCTGTTGATCGCCGCCGCGACAAA
>CANPZR010000253.1 GCA_947589175.1 uncultured Lachnospiraceae bacterium
TCATCGACTTTTTTCTCTGCCTTTCCAAAATCACCACGACTGATGTCTTCATATATAGAATCAATAAACTGCTGCATATCCTCGTTCATCGACCGCGTATCCATAAATTGCTCCAACACGGCATTGGCATCGTATCCATTCATCTGTCGGCTCTTTTGAATACTGAATTTTCCCTCTTTGTTGTCTGCCAAAAATAAGTTATAGTGCTCATCTGCCTCGCTCAACACGATTGGCGAATGTGTTGTTATGATAAATTGTATATTCGGAAATGTGCTTTTTAACACATTCAGAACCTTTCTCTGCCATGATGGGTGCATGTGCAGTTCTACTTCATCAATCAGCGCGATGCCCTCTCCAGACAGCGGATTCTCTTTATTGGGATTTGCCAGCGTCAATCTCCGTGCCAGATCTCCAAACAAAGCCAATGTGCACTTCTCCCCATCCGACATCTGTGAAACATTCAGACTGGTATCTCCCTTGTCAATCCTCATTTCCAAGCGGGGCCTTCTAGCCACATGGAGATTGGAACACTCATCCAGCATGGCAAGAATGGCCTTTCTCACTGCCTGCAGAGCCCTGTCCTTGTAAGCAAGATTTCCCGTTTCTATCTTCCGTTCATTTTCATAATCCTCCTGATTTCTATACCACTCAAAAAAAGTGCGGAAATCGATCTTATTTTGAATTGCTTTTTCAAATGTCGAATAAATGTCAAATGTGTGATGCGTCCGGATACGCAGCGGTATGTCAAGCACGAGCCGATTTGTGCCATAATTCACAAAAACAGGAATATCCTTCTGCTCCTCATCGCTGATATATTTCTCATGGAATATTTCAGCAATTCTGGCCAGAGATTTTTTATCATCCGTCTTTTTCCCATTATTTCGCGTCAAGCCGCGAGAGTATTGAATACATTCTCCTTCAAAATCAATCTGCATCTGTATATTTGTTTCTTTTTTCCCATGCGAAATATCCTCTAATTGAATTGCATAATTTTGTTTTAATTCCTTTCTATTCACAACCTGATTAATAATATTTGCAAAAAGAAGGTTCACAGACCGCAAAATACTGGATTTTCCTGTCCCATTTATTCCAAAAATAACCGTACTTCTTCCATCCAGTTTCAAATCTGCATTTTCAATTACCCGGAAATTTTTCAATGAAATTTCTTTAATTCGCATCAGCTATACCTCCATGCTGCTTTCTATTCCCTCACATCTCCTCCAGCACTTCCCGGATCTCATCCTCGGCCACTGGCCTCGCGTACACATCCTCCCCGAATGTCATGACGTCCCCGATTCCTTTCTGGAACACGAAACGCAGCTTGCCGTCGCGCACCTTCTTATCGGTGTACAGCTTTTTCACAAGCGCCCCCCGATCGATATAATCCGGAATTTCCACGGGCAGGCCGACCCGCTTTTGCAGAGAAATGACCCGGTCCCTCTCATCTTCCGTGAGGTACCCGCACCTGCACCCCAGCCTGACCTGCGCAGTCATGCCGATGGCGAGCGCCTCCCCGTGCAACAGCCGATAATCGCTGACGGTCTCGATGGCCCTCCCCACGGTGTGGCCCAGATTCAGAATCTCCCGGAGGCTCTTTTCCCGCTCGTCCTTCATGACGACCTGATATTTTACCTCACAGTTCTTCTCGGAAATATGCTCGCAGGCCGCCGGAGCGCAGGCAAGAATATCCTCCACATGTTCTTCTATATAGGAAAAAAATTCCCGGTCCGCCAGGCAGGCGTGCTTAATCGTCTCGGCCATGCCGTTGATCAGATGATTCTTCGGCAGCGTTTTCCATGTATCAATGTCCACATAGACCTTCAATGGCTGGTAAATCAGTCCAATGAGATTGGTCGCAAGCTCCGTGTCCACCGCCGTCTTGCCGCCGATAGAGGCGTCCGCCGCCGACAAAAGCGTAGTAGCGTAATTGATAAATGGAACGCCGCGCCCAAAGGTACCCGCCAGAAATCCCGCCAGATCCGTCACCACGCCGCCGCCCACGGCGATGACGCAGCAGTCCCGCCGATAGCCCCTCGCCAGCATGGCGTCCTCCAGCATTTCCTTAGTCCGGCGCACCTTGCTTTTTTCACCGGCGGGAAACACAAAAAGGTCTCCCTGATAGCCCGCTTCCTTTAATCGCTCCAGAATCGGAGCCCCGTACAGAGGCTCCACCGTGGAATCCGTGATTACCGCAAATTTCTTTATATTTCCCGCTAATCCAGCCTTGATATCCTGAATCAGCTGGGGCATCAGATTCCGTCCGATCTGCACGTCATAGGAATCGTCTACTACTTTTTTTAATTCAACATAAAAACGGCTCATTTTAACCTCCATTCTGCGTTTTACGCGCTTTCAATAGCCAATTTCCCGGAATCGTCTCTCCTCTGCCAGCGGAATCTCCCGGACCTCCATCCTCTCAATCACGATGCTCCTCTGGGCGTCCATGAACTGAATCAGCTGATCGATTCCGCTCTCCTCCCCCTGCACCTCCATCTCCACTCTCCCGTCCATCCGGTTCTGCACCCACCCGGTCAGGCCGAGGCTGTTCGCCTTATGCACGGAATAATACCGGAATCCCACGCCCTGGACCCTTCCGTAAAATAGAATATGTCTGCGTATTTTATGCGACATGTCAAAGCTCCTCTCTGTCATTTTCCGTCTATATCCTATTATAAAACAGCCGCCTGCTATTGGCAAATGTTTTTGAAGTAAAGCTGAAACACGCGGAATTTCTTGACATCCGGCACAGGAAATGATACGATTTCATAGGATGATATCGGGACAGAATTTTATTAAAAATTTATAGATAAAGGAGTACAGAATATGTGCGGAATTATTGGATATGTCGGCATGAGAGATGCCAAAAAAGCGCTGATTTCCGGCCTGCAGACGCTGGAATACCGGGGATATGACAGCGCGGGAATCGCTTATTTTACAGAGGATAAAATCAAAACGGTCAAGACGGTGGGAAAAGTCTCCTGCCTGAAAGAAAAAGTGACAAAGGAGGCCGGCAGCGACGTCACGAACTGCGGCATCGGCCACACCCGCTGGGCGACGCACGGCGGCGTTTCCGACACCAACTCTCACCCCCACACGGCGGGGCGCGTGACGCTGATTCACAATGGAATCATTGAAAATTACAAGGAGCTGCAGGATGAACTCGCCGAGGCGGGCAAATATCCTGTTTCACAGACCGATACGGAGATTGCGGCCATGGTCATCGACCACTGCTACAAGGGAGATCCGGAGGCGGCGATTCGCATGGCTATTTCCAAGCTGGAGGGCGCGTACGGATTCTGCATCCTGTTTTCCGACATTCCGGACACGATTTACGCTGTCCGAAACGGCAGTCCCTTAGTGGCGGCTCACACGGAAAAGGGTTCCATCATCGCCTCGGACATGGTGGCCCTGGTCAGCTACACCAAGCATTATTTTGTTTTAAAAGAAGGACATATCGCCAAAATGACTTCTAACGACATCCTTGTAAAAGATGAAAATGGCGAAATTTTCAGTCCCTACATCCACCATATTAGCTGGGATATGGCCGCTGCCAAAAAAGGCGGTTACGACTATTTTATGATGAAAGAAATCCACGAGCAGCCGGAGGCGCTCCGCAACACGATCCGCCCCCGCATGGTAGGCGGGCTCCCGGATTTCAGCGCCGACGAGGTAGGGGATGAATTGTTCACGGACATCAACCGCATTATTATCACGGCCTGCGGGACCGCCATGCACGCCGGACTCATCGGGCGCAACATGATTGAGCGCCTCTGCCGGATTCCGGTCACCGTAGAAATCGCCTCGGAATTTCGGTATCAGAATCCGATTATGGATGAGCACACCCTTCTCATCACGATTTCCCAGTCCGGAGAAACCGCTGATACGCTGGCTGCTCTCCGACTGGCTAAAGAGCGGGGCTCCCGAACGCTTTCCGTCGTCAACGTAAAAGGCTCCTCCATCGCCAGGGAGAGCGATTATGTGCTCTACACCCATGCCGGTCCGGAAATCGCCGTAGCCAGCACCAAGGCATACAGCGTTCAGGTCTCCGTTATGTACCTCATCGCCTTCCGAATCGCCCTTGTCACAGGGAAAATAAGCGAGGACGAGGCCCAAAACTACATGACGGCCCTGATGTCCACCGTCAATCAGGT
>CANPZR010000254.1 GCA_947589175.1 uncultured Lachnospiraceae bacterium
ACCTATATGATGGACAGAGGTTCCGGCTATTTACAGCGGAGCTTGGCAGATGACGTTAATTTTACTGGATGGAGCAATCAGAAGATTGTTCCAGAGTTAAATGATAGGCTGATTCTGGAGCATTTGCAGAAAATTCAAAGAGAAAATCATATTGCTCCGTCCAATAAACTGGAAGGCAGAAGCAATGGGTATAATTTGACGATTGAAATGGAGACTGGCGTCGGTAAGACATATACATACATAAAAACGATGTATGAATTGAATCGTGCCTATGGCTGGAGCAAGTTCATTGTTGTGGTTCCGAGCATTGCTATCCGTGAGGGTGTCTATAAATCCTTTGAGATGACGCAGGAGCACTTCGCGGAGGAGTATGGGAAGAAAATTCACTATTTTATATACAATTCTTCGCAACTTACGGAGATTGACCGTTTTGCGTCGGACAGTTCCATCAACGTCATGATTATCAATTCGCAGGCATTTAATGCCAGGGGTAAGGATGCCAGAAGAATATACATGAAATTGGATGAGTTTCGTTCACGAAAGCCAATCGACATTATTGCAAAAACAAATCCAATTCTGATTATTGATGAGCCGCAGTCAGTGGAAGGTAAGCAGACGAAAGAAAACTTGAAGCAGTTTAATCCTATGATTACGCTCAGATATTCTGCCACACATAAGAGCGACAATATTTATAACATGGTATATCGTTTGGATGCTATGGAGGCATATAATAAGCGTCTGGTTAAGAAAATCGCAGTGAAGGGTATTACAGAAATAGGCAGCACGGCTACGGACAGTTATCTGTATCTTGAAAGCATCAATCTGTCAAAGGGTGATCCGACGGCTACGCTTCAGTTTGAAATGAAGATGGCGAGTGGCGTTACGAAGAAGAAAAGCAAGATTGTAAAAGAAGGGGATAATCTTTACGACTATTCCAATAGTCTTGAAGAATATAAGAATGGCTTTGTTGTGAGCCATATTGATGGCCGCGATGATTCTTTAGAGTTTATCAATGGTATCAAGATTTATGCCGGAGATGTTATTGGCGCTGTGGATGAAGATCAGTTCCGCCGTATTCAAATCCGGGAAACCATTCTGTCCCATTTGCAGAGGGAGCGTCAGCTTTTTTATAAGGGAATCAAGGTTTTATCCCTGTTTTTTATAGATGAGGTAGCGAATTATCGTGAGTATGATGCTGCCGGTCAGCCGGTGAATGGTAAATATGCGACAATGTTTGAGGAAGAATATGAAGACATTATCAGCAACCTGCAGCTTTCAATCGGTGAAGATGATTACATCAAATACCTGAACAGTATTAAGGCATCCAAGACTCATGCCGGATACTTCTCTGTGGATCGCAAGGGCAAGATGATTAACAGTAAGGTTGGCAGAAAAGAAACAACATCTGACGATGTCAGCGCATACGAATTGATTATGAAAAACAAAGAGCTTCTTCTGGACCGTGATCCGAATAGATCCCCGGTGCGTTTTATCTTCTCACACTCTGCTTTGCGAGAAGGCTGGGATAATCCCAACGTATTCCAGATCTGTACGCTGAAGCAATCGAGCAGTGATGTCCGCAAGCGTCAGGAAGTGGGCCGTGGTCTGCGTCTGTGCGTTAATCAGGATGGTGAGCGTATGGATGTTAATGCTCTGGGCAATGATGTTCATAATGTGAATGTTCTTACGGTTATAGCAAGCGAAAGTTACGATTCCTTTGCAAAGGGATTGCAGACTGAAATGGCGGAAGCTGTTGCTGACAGACCGAAGGCAGTTACCAGAGAACTATTTGTCGATAAGATTGTTAAGGACGATCAGGGTAATGAATTTATGATTACAAGTGATGTGGCATCGGCGATACATTTTGATCTTATTGTTAATGGGTATATCAATAAGTTGGGAGAGCTTACTGATAAGTATTATGAGGATAAAGCGAACGGGGAGATCAAGATAGCAGAAGAAGCGCAAGATATTGCTTCCGGGGTTATTGAGATTATTGATTCCATTTATGACAATAAGGCAATGCAGCCTGAAAATGCCCGCAGCAATAATGTTGAGTTGCAGGTGGATGACGACAAGCTGAACAGTAAAGAGTTTAAGGCTTTGTGGTCAAAGATCAATGCAAAATCAGTTTACGTGGTGGATTTTGATACGGAGGAGCTGATCCGAAAGTCAATTGCGTCTCTGGATTCTAAGCTGCGCGTCGCGAAGATTTATTTCCAGGTGGAGAATGGTGAGATGGATTCCATTAAATCCAAGGAGGACTTGCTTGCCGGGGATTCGTTTGTGAAGGAAAAATCCAGAAACTATGGTGTGTCTGCTGCGGCTAACTCCAATGTGAAATATGATTTGATTGGAAAATTGGTAGATGAAACCGGACTGACACGTAAGGCGATTGTTGGGATATTGCAGGGAATACAACCAGTTGTATTTGAGCAGTTTAAGAATAATCCAGAGGAGTTTATATCTAAGGCTGCTCAGATGATTAATGATCAGAAGGCAACAGCAATTATTGAGCATATTACATACGATGTGCTGGACGAGGAGTACGGAACAGATATCTTCACTGATCCGACAATCAAAGGCAGGTTGGGTGTAAATGCCATGAAAGCAAAGAAACATTTATATGATCATATTGTATATGATTCTTCAAATGAGCGTGACTTTGCAACGGATTTAGACACCAATATGGATGTGGCTGTATATGTGAAACTGCCAGATGGATTTTATATTTCCACACCGGTCGGACACTACAATCCGGACTGGGCGATTGCGTTTTATGAGGGTAGCGTAAAACATATTTATTTTGTGGCGGAAACGAAAGGATCCATGAATTCCATGCAGTTGAGAATGATTGAGGAATCTAAGATCCATTGCGCAAGAGAACATTTTAAGGCTATCTCCGGCGATAATGTTGTCTATGATGTTGTAGACAGCTATAAATCGCTGATGGAGAAAGTGATGAGGTAGAAAAAAGTCTCAAAGCCTCACAATGAGGCTTTGGGTGAAGCTTTGGAAGTGCCTGAAGCATTGGGAAACGCTTAAAGATTATGAAAATGGATGGACATATTAGAATTAGGGAAAAGTATGAAATGCTTGCAATGAGGGGAGAGAACTAATTTTGGGTATCTTTTGAGGAGACTCAATATGTACCGGATGGGATTATTGAGTAATGAAAAATAAGTATTAGCGAGGTGGTACCTTTAGGGCAACGGAAAAAGTGAACATTGAGGATCAAAAACCGGACATTGAAAACTTATTTACAAAGTTTCTGCATTTCAGTGCATTTACTTGTTTTTTTCTCCTGTTTATGCTATTGTAGAGATGACAGGAGGGATGCGCCATGATAGAATCGCACAAATTGAAAAAAAGAGACCGTTACCTCAATAAGCTGATCGGATTTCAGGATACGGAGCCTGTAAAGGTCATTACCGGCATAAGGCGCTGTGGGAAATCAAGCCTTTTGAAGCTGATGGTCGCTCATTTGCTAGAAACAGGTATTCAGCCGGAACAGATTGTTGAGATGAATTTTGAATCGAATGATTTTCGGAAAATGACTTCGGATGATGTCTATGCCTATGTAAAAAATCAAATTGTGTCTGGAAAACGCATGTATCTGTTTTTTGACGAAATTCAGAGGATCGACGCATGGGAGGACGCGATCAATGCGCTGCGCGTGGATTTGGACTGTGATATTTATGTGACGGGTTCCAACGCGTACCTGCTTTCTTCGGAATATTCTACCTATCTTTCCGGCAGATGCGTGGAAATAAAAATGCTGCCGCTTTCTTTTGGCGAGTTTCTTTATTTTCATGATTTTGAGGTGAAGGAAACCAAGAGCGCTTTTGGCGGCGTTCACAAGCAGGTGTTTGATAAAAATGGCGAGCGCTATGAGCTGCGGGAGGCCTTTGAGGCATTTATGCGTTTTGGCGGGATGCCGGGCCTTGCCGATGTCGGACTCGATCAGGAAAAGGCGCTTTCTCTCCTTGACGGTATTTACTCTACGGTTGTCATTCGTGATATTTTGGAGCGTGAAAAGCGACGAGGGCAGAAGAGGATTACCGATCCAATTTTGCTTCGCAAAATTATCATGTTCCTTGCAGACAATATCGGTTCGAATGTTTCTATT
>CANPZR010000255.1 GCA_947589175.1 uncultured Lachnospiraceae bacterium
AAGTTTGATGAGATAAATGATTATTACAAAACGGTTAATATATACAAGTTCAGTGAACATTTTTCAAAAAATTATTATGTGCCATTTCTTAATGCGTATCAGTCGGCACTTGGAGAAAATGAATATTATGAGCAGGTGTTGCGCGTTATAACGATGCTCGATGAACCAGTGATTAAGGCCAAACGCCTGACAGGGCAGAGGTGGTATGAGATTGACGACATTCAGGATCTGGATATTGCGGAGTCGATTTTTACTCCGGATGAGGAAGTCAGGGTGAAGCTTATCCAGGGAAGATATGGCGGTTATTGGAGATACCCTAACTTAATTGATTTCTGCTATCTGGTGAATCCCTATTTCCCGCCCAAAAGAATGATTGATGAAATCCAGTCCAGCTTCACGGCCTTATTGACGCAGTATCCGTCGGGCATGCGAGTAAACTCCCTGCTGGCGGCTAAAAATTTTGATGTCCATGAGGAAAATATCCTTGTCGGTAATGGGGCCGCAGAGCTGATAAAAGGCCTGATGGAGATTATTCCGGGAAAGGTCGGAATTGTGCGTCCGACCTTTGAGGAGTACTCGCATAGGAGGCGGGAAGAAGAAATCATTGCTTTTTGGCCCCCGAATGATAACTATTCATATGGCTGCATTGACCTGATGGAATTTTTTAAGGATAAAGATGTCAGCGCCCTGATTATCATAAATCCGGACAATCCTTCCGGCAATTATATGGAGAAGAAGGAGCTGCTTCAAATAATCGAATGGACAAAGAATAAAGGGATTAAGCTTGTGATTGATGAATCGTTTTCTGATTTTGCGGAAGAACAGGACAATTCCCTTTTCGACAGCATAATTCTTGAGAATAATCCTCATCTGTTTGTGATGAAAAGCATTTCTAAATCATACGGAGTGCCCGGGCTGCGCCTTGGGGTACTCGCGTCTGGAGATGTCGAGACCATCAGGCATTTGAAGAAAGATGTGGCGATTTGGAACATAAATTCCTTTGCTGAATTTTATATGCAGATTGAGGAGAAGTATAGGAAGGACTATGTAAAGGCGCTCGGTCTTTTCAGGGAGGAAAGGGAGCGTTTTGTTAATGAACTGTCAAATGTGGAAGGGCTGCGCATCATACCGTCACAGGCCAATTTTATCATGGCGGAGATAACGAATGGAATCAGTGCGGAGGAGCTGACACGCAGGCTGATCGTGAATGATAATATACTTATAAAGAACTTATTTCCTAAGATGAACAATGAGGAAAAACAGTATATCCGGCTTGCTGTCAGAACGGCGGAGGATAATGATAAGCTTGTTGCTGCATTGAAAAAGAATCTGACGAGGTGATTATGATTTGTTGATTCGTAAGCTACAAGAAAAAGACCTATTGTTTTTTTGACTAAGGAGGCTGTTATGAAAATTATCAATTTCGAAGACATACAATCATTAGCTATATCGCCATTGGAATGTTATAAATGGGCAGAAGAAGCTATACATAATAAGAATAGAGCGATACTGCCGCCCAAGATCAGCATGAAGCCGTTCGATGGTGTTTTTTGTAATGTAATGCCAAGTATCATTCCCGGAAAAGATGGGGAAATTGGGGGGGTAAAGGTAGTAACCCGTTATCCGGATCGGATTCCGAGCCTTGAAAGCTGCGTTCTCCTGATGAATGTGGATACGGGGGAATTTCTGACACTTATGGACGGCACATGGATCACTGCCATGAGAACGGGGGCGGTAGCGGCGCACTCGGTTATGTTATTGGCAAAGAGCGATTTTTCAGTGCTCGGCATGATGGGACTGGGCAATACAGCCCGGGCCGCGTTATTGGTATTGTCCGAAAAATGTAATAAGGAACTTACTGTTAAGCTGCTTAAATATAAAGGCCAGGAAGAAGATTTTGCGGCCAGGTTCTCTGATTATAAGAATCTGAAATTTGTTTTTGTCAATACTGCGGAGGAAATGGTCCGGGGCTCCGATGTGGTTATTTCTGGCGCGACTTATTTGCCGTCAGATGTTTGTCCGGATGAATGTTTTGGCGAAGGCGTGCTGGTAGTGCCGATTCATACGCTGGGATTTACAAACTGTGATCTTTTCTTTGATAAAGTATTTGCGGATGATCTGGGACATGTACGCCATTTCAAAAATTTCAATAAGTTTAAACAGTTTACGGAAGTAAGCGATGTTGTAAATGGAGTAAGCCCGGGCCGAGAAGACGATTCAGAGAGGATTCTCGCATATAATATCGGTGTTTCTATCCACGATGTGCATTTTGCTGCGTCCATCTATGAGAAGATGGAGCAAAAGGGCCTTCTTAATATATTGCCTGAAACGGATCTGAAGAATCCGACAGAAAAATTCTGGGTATAAATATGTCTGCAGGATTTCTGGTCGGATCATGAGCAGTCTGTCGATCAGAAAGGAGAAGACATGCAGATGGAGTATATTCCAGAGAATACCAATATCGCCGTCATTGGAGGCGGAAATATTGGCACGCAGTTTGCCTGTGCATGCGCGTCAAAGGGATATAAGGTAAATGTCCTTAGCTCCCGGCCGGAATTATTCGATGGAATTTTGGAAACGGTTGACGAACTTGGAAATGTGACAACAGGGCGGCTGAACAAGGCCAGTTCCAATATGGCGGATGTCATGGATGGCTGCCGGCTCATTATTGTCACGCATCCAGCTTTCCGGCTTAAAGAGATCGCGGACCAGATGAAGCCATACATCCAAAAGGGCCTGGATATCTGTGTCATTCCGGGAACGGGAGGGGCAGAGTTTGTTTTTCGTAAGTGTGTAGAAAAAGGAGCCGTGTTATCCGGACTGCAGAGAGTACCATCTGTTGCACGATTGGAGGAATACGGAAAAAGAGTGCGGTGCGAGGGATTAAGAAGCGAGCTGTTTCTTGCGTCGATGCCAGCTGGAAGGGCAGAAGGGCTGTCAGGCTTTATGAGCCATATCTGGGAGATTCCCTGTTCCCCATTGCCTAATTATTTGAGCGTTACCCTTACTCCGAGCAATCCCATCTTGCATACGGCAAGATTGAGGGTTCTTTTTGCGGACTATGAGGAAGGCAGGGTGTACAGCCGCAATCCGCTTTTTTATGGCGAATGGGATGATGCATCTTCTGAGCTTCTATTAAAATGTGATGAAGAACTTCAAAATTTAATTCGGATTCTGGACAAGCTGGATCTTCACGAAGTCCGCTCCCTGAAGATTCATTATGAAAGTGATACGGCAGAAGCCATGACAAGAAAATTGCGCAGTATTAGGAGCCTCCATGATCTTGCCTCCCCGATGAAGCAGGCTGAAGGCGGATGGATACCGGATTTTCAGTCCCGGTATTTTACCGCGGATTTTCCATATGGGCTTGCCATTATCGAAGAAATGGCTGAAATATTGGGCTGCGATGCTCCGAACATAAGGGACACCATGAACTGGTACCGGAGAGTGACCAGAGATTTCAGCAGATTTGACCTTAGAAATCAGGGAATTCATAGCATTGATGACATATATAGAATGTATGAGAAAAACGGATAAATTATTTATAGCAGTACGAGAGAGTGCTTTGAAAAATATATTAAAAATAAAGAAACATAAGTAGTGCCAAAAACTTTAAAAATAGTGTCATATCGCCAAAGGGATAGGCTATGAGAAAGAATATCTCTTTGACCAAATATTTTTATAGACGAATCTCATTGAATGTGATATAATATACTTCAATCAAAATTTCACATGGAGAGGCGGTTTATGGGGGAGGCAAAAGAAGTGATATCCTATCATCAGGGTTTTTATGGTGCCGCTGAGTTAGAATTTCGGCTTGAAACGGCAGAGATGACGTTTTACAGAGAGTACAATCTGAGCAAGGAGCCGCAGCGGATCGACATACTCGTGGTGGTGAAGGAACCGGATGTACAGATTGAAAATGAAGTGGGGAAGTTTTTTAAACAGCATAATGTCATAGAGTATAAGAGCCCGGACGACGGGCTGACGATTGACGATCTGTTCAAGACGATCGGTTATGCCTGTCAGTACAAGGCGCTGGGAGAGACGGTAGACCAGAT
>CANPZR010000256.1 GCA_947589175.1 uncultured Lachnospiraceae bacterium
GACAATCCTCTGGAGCACGGCTACGGATTGCAAAATATTATAAATATCGTAGAAAAAAATCACGGCTTTTTTAAATATGCATTTGAGGATCTGTTCAGCGCGGACGTCGTGATTCCTATTATCAATGTGAAAAAACGCCTGCATCCTCCGGTCTATTGAATCTCCCCTCTCACACCACCGTGCGTACCGTTCGGTACACGGCGGTTTCAACGGTTGACGTGCATGGTGATCGAGCGAAAGAAAGGGGCGCTGCAAGCAGCGCCCCTCTTTTTTTCTTTTTGGAATCACTTTATGTCATCCGATTTTTCTTTTCAATTCCATCATTTCTGACTCCAACATTCTGACCTTGATTGCAAGCATTTCAATCTCACTGCTCGGCTTCATGACCTCATAGAGATTTCTGGATAAATCAAAATGCCCTTCCGCAACTCTTTGAATATTGACACGAATCTCATTCTCTATCGTCATCTTGATTGTGCTGACATCCGTTTCGATAGCATTTACCTTCTCTTTCACCTCTTTGAGATCGTTGTATATAGCTTGCAGCAATTCTTTTTCATCCATGACAAACACCCCCTGATAATCCTACGGGTTCTGAACCTGTTACCTATTACTCGCCGGTGAGCTGGTGCATCATATCCGAGAACTGGCCGTTGACCTCCTGGTTAATCTGCTGTCCCTGCTCGCGGAAAGCCTTCATCTGGTCGTCAGTGAGCTCCGTGACTACGCAGCCGGCCTCCTTGGCCTTCTCAATCGCCTCCTCGTCGTACTCGTGGAAGGCCTCGATCTGCCACTCGGAAATTTCCTTCGCGCAGCGCTTGACGATTTCCTGATCCTCCTGCGACATGCCGTCCAGCGCGGATTTCGACGCGATAATCATCTCCGGAATACAGGAATGTTTATCCAATGTGATGTATTTGGCCACCTCATAATGTCCTGTAGACATATACGAGGGCCAGTTGTTCTCCGCTCCATCGATCACGCCGCCCTTAATGGAGGAATAAATATCATTGTAAGCAATATTTAGCGGCGTGCCGTTGTTCATCTCCACCTGCTTAATCATGGGATCCGTGTTGACGCGGAGCTTTAACCCCGCGAGATCTGCCGGTGATGTGATCTCCTTTTGGTTGTTGTAATAATTTCTGCTTCCGCCGCTGAACCAGCACAGTCCCACGACATTATTTTTTAGAAAATTGGGAGAATTTAAAAGTTCTTCTCCCACCGGGCCGTTCAGCGCCTCCCACATCTTATCCTCCGTCTCAAAAAGGTAGAGGGACTGAAACACCTTCATCTTCTCCTCATAGCTGGAAAGCGGACCGGACACGCGGGCAAAATCAATTCCGCCTACCGTCACCTGCTTCATCTGCTCCACTTCGCTTCCCAGCGTATCTCCGTGATACACTTCAATGTTAATCCTGCCGTTCGTCTCCTTGTAGACCATCTCCGCAAACCGGTCGCAGGCAATCGCCGTCGGGTGATCTCCCTCCTGTACGTCCGACATAATATAAGTAGTTGACTCCCCGCTGCCTGCACAGCCAGTCAGGGCCAATGCCATCATCAGGCATCCCAGCAATAACGCTTTCTTCTTCACAATGACCTCCAATCCTGCGTCCTCTTTCGCAATCTATCAAACATATTTGAACATATCAATATTTCCTACCAGTTTATCCGCAGAATCCTGTGTCTTGAGCACCTCGGACTGGATATCCGACATTCCCGCCGTCAGATCGCTGGTATTTTCCGCCGCCATGTTGATGCCGTCCGAGCACTCGGAAATCGTAACGGAAATATTTCCAATTAAAGACTTCACATCCTGCATCGTCTCATGCAGCTTGATAGCGCTGTCCTCAAATTCACCCAGAATATGGCCGAACTCGTTGGCGTCGCTGTTGTACTGGTTCCCGGTGTCCACCAGCTTGTCGTAATCCGGCACCACTACGTCATTGATAAAGTCAAGCATCCTATTGGCATTCTCCGCCAGAGAATTAACCGACGCCGTGACGTCGCCGCTGATCTGCTGAATATTATTCGCCGTCTCGCGGCTGGAATCCGCCAGCTGCCGGATCTCATCCGCCACAACCGCAAATCCGCGTCCCGCCTCGCCGGCTCTCGCCGCCTCGATGGACGCGTTGAGCGCCAGAAGGTTGGTCTGGCTGGAAATGCTCAGGATATCTTCGGTCAGGCTGTTGATCTTCTCCACATCCCGGCTTCGAATCAGCGCCTCGCGCATCACGCTGCGCATCTGATCCGCCATAGTCCCTGCCGTCTCCTTGCTCTCGATGCCCTCTCGCTGGAGCTGCTGCGCCTTGCCCTGAATCTCCTTCGCCATGCGGGCGCCATTCTGCGCCTGTCTGGCAATGCTCTCCACCGAATCCGAAACCTCTTCCGTGTTATTATTGATATTCTCCGCCACATTGGTAATCTCGGTCATACTGACCGCCAGCTCCTGCATCGCCGCCGACACGTCCGTGATGTTCTGGTCTGCCCGGCCGATCTGCCCGGTGACTGTCTCCACATTTTCCATCATGGCGGCGGACTCGCTCTTAATATCCGAAATCGTATTCTGCAGCGTCCCGATAAACTGGTTGACGCCCGCCACCAGCTGTCCGGCCTCGTCCGTCGTGCGCTCCTTCACGCGCTTGGTCAGATCGCCCTCGTGATTGGCAATGCCCGTGACGATATCCTTCAGCTCCGACGTCGCCTTCTTGGTAGGCACGACCACCGTCACATAGGTCACCGTCATGCCCAGCACAAAGACAAGAATCAGGGCCACGCCGAGAACCGCCAGTACCAGATAACACAGGTTCGTCTCCGACTCCAGTTCCTTCTGCGCGCGGATCATATTAGTCTTATTCAGCACAAACACGGACTGCACATACGTCTTGACCGTGTCCGTCACCTCCGCCATCTCCGCCTCTGCCGCCGTGACGTCCATAGACGTGTCGTCCTTTAGCTTGGTCATCAGGCTGTTGTATGCGGAAGAATAGGCGTCATTGGCCGAGCGGAGCTTCGCCACCGTGTCAATCTGACGCTGCTCTGTGGCATTTTCCTCCAGGGCGTCCAACGCCGCCACGATGTTCCCCTGGGAAGTCGTGATGTTCGACGTCACCGCCGCCTTGTCCTCTGTGATTACATAGTCCTTTAAATACTGCTGAAGATATGAGATATTCAGTGATACCGTGTTCAGCTTCTCAATGCTGGTCAGATAGGCCCCGCCAATCTTATCATTGACCCCCGCCATCTCCCGGACGCGGAGAACAATCATGCCGAGACCCGCTATGCAGATAACCAGGATCAGCATGAATATGCTCAATATCTTTGCGCCAATTCTTTTTCTCATTCCTGTTTCATTTCCTCCTTTGCGATCATTCTCTCGCCCTAAAGACATTGTAACTATTATCTCTTTTTTTCAGAAAGATTGCAATAGTTTTTGTTAAATTTGTACAAAAAATTTTTAATAGCAAGCGGAATGACAGGAAGTTATGCAATTAAACATCAATCCGGGGGATAATGAACCTATTAAAAAGAATGCGGATATCCAAAAAAATGAGGATGCCGCGAAACATCCTCATTTTTCTAAACTATCACTTGCAAAATGCCCGTGAATTGTTTATAATCATCTTATAAACAATCAAAGGATATTTGCTGTGTCCGATGATTGCCATCGGAAATTAATAAACAAAGTTTTAATGTTATTTTAAAAACAAAGCCTGCCCGAACTGATAACTCAGACAAGGCAGGCTGTTTTGGCATTACTCTTATTCAAATGAAAACTTAAAATAGTTTTACTCTATCCTTACTTTCCCAACAATCTTTAAGACTCTTTGCTGTCTGCTTCCATTTATAATCGCTCCGCGATGGGCATTCTCCGGGTACAAAATAACATTGTCACCCTCTTTAAGCGTTATTCCCGCCATCCTCTGGGGAGCATTCCAGAGCATCACATCTTTCTCCGGATCATACTCCTCTTTTAAAATCAGCCGGGAAATATCCGCTATATCCATCCGCTCCTCTCCTCTGACCATGATCTGAATGTCTATGTATTTTCTATGCGATTC
>CANPZR010000257.1 GCA_947589175.1 uncultured Lachnospiraceae bacterium
GCGTCCTCCTCCATGTGAATCTCGTGGATTCCCACCGTCTTTTTTCCGCCCGCCGTCTCAATCTCCACGCCGCCGTTGATGCAGATGGGCAGATAGAGCTGGGAAATCTGGTAATTCTGCGGGTTATCCGGGTAAAAATAATTTTTCCTGTCAAATTTGCAGTACTGGTTGATATCGCAGTTCAGCGCGAGTCCCACCGCCATCGCGTACTCCACGACCTGACGGTTCAGAACCGGGAGCGAGCCCGGCATGCCGGTACACACCGGACAGGTATGGGTGTTGGGCGCCCCGCCAAAGGCCGTTGAGCAGCCGCAGAAAATCTTTGTCTTTGTCGCCAGTTCCACATGAACCTCCAGTCCGATTACTGTCTCATACTGTTTCGCCATAATTATCTCGCCCTCCTCTGCTCATAGGTGTACGCCGCCTGAATCATTTTTTTCTCCTGAAAGCAGTCCGCAATCAGCTGCAGTCCCACCGGCAGGCCCGAATCGTCCGTCCCGCAGGGAACCGTCATGCCCGGCAGCCCCGCCAGATTGACGGAAATCGTGTAAATATCCCCCAGGTACATCTTGATGGGGTCTTTTAAGCTCTCCCCGATTTTCGGAGCCGTTGTCGGCGCCGCCGGAGAAAGAATCAAGTCGTATTTTTCAAATGCCTTGTCAAACGCCCTCTTAATCAGCGCTTTCGTGCGCAGCGCTTTCAGATAATAGGCGTCGTAATACCCGCTGCTGAGGACAAAGGAGCCAAGCATAATACGCCGCTTTACCTCCGCGCCGAATCCCTCCGAGCGCGTCTTTTTATACATATTGTGGAGTCCCTCGTACTCCTCCGTGCGGTAGCCGTACTTCACGCCGTCGAACCGCGACAGATTGGAGCTCGCCTCCGCCGAGGCAATAACGTAATAGGCAGGAATCGCGTACTCCACCAGGCTGAGGTCAAATTCCTCCAGCACGGCGCCCTGCTCCTCTAACACCCTGGCCGCCTTCATCACGGCGTCCCTCACCTGGGGATCTAAGCCCTCGCCGAAATAATCCCTCGGAATACCGATTTTCATGCCGGAGACGTCGCTCACGAGCGCCGCGGTAAAATCCGTGTCCTCGCGCCGGACGGACGTGCTGTCCTTTTTATCATAGGAAGAAATAATCTCCAGCACCGTGGCGCAGTCCGTCACATCCTTGGCGATAGGGCCGATCTGGTCCAGGGAAGAACCGTAGGCGATCAGCCCGTACCGGGAAACGGTTCCGTAGGTGGGCTTGATCCCCGTCACGCCGCAGAACGAGCTGGGCTGGCGAATCGAGCCGCCCGTGTCCGAGCCCAGGGCAAAAGAACACTCCTCTGCCGCTACCGCCGCGCAGGAGCCGCCGGAAGAACCGCCCGGCACATGCTCTAAATTGTGCGGGTTTCTCGTGACGCCGAACGCCGACGTCTCGGTCGTGCTCCCCATGGCAAATTCGTCCATATTGGTCTTGCCGATCATGACCGCGCCCGCCTCGGTCAGTTTCTCCACCGCCTCCGAGGAATAGGTGGGTTTAAAATTTCCGAGAATTTTCGAGCTGCACGTCGTCAGAACACCCTCGGTACACATATTATCCTTAATCGCCACCGGCACCCCCGCCAGCGGGCCGGTGAGGATTCCGTCCTCGATCTGTTTCTGCACGGCCTCTGCCCGCGCCATAATCTCCTCCTCGGGAAGAACCGTCACATAGCTGTTAATCGAAGCTTCCTTTTCCCGAATCTGCATCAGGGCGTCTCTCGCCGCGTCCACGGCCGTCACTTCCCCCGCCTTGATTTTCTTTCCCAGCTCTACGGCTGTCAAACTCATCAAACTCATTTATGCTCTCCTTCCTCTGTCAATCGCAAAACGAACCGTCAGTCAAATGTCTTCGGCACCATATAGCTTCCATCCTTTTTCTCCGGGGCGTTTAACAGCATGTGCTCCCTGTCGTCCCCGTTTGCCACCTCGTCCTCCCGGAATACGTTCCGCACCGGGAACACATGAGACATGGGCTCAACGCCCTCGGTGTCCAGCTCGTTTAATTTATCCACATAATCTAACATGCTCCCCATGTCCTTTTTCGCCTGCTCCTTTTCCTCGTCAGACAGCTCCAGCTTTGCCAGAATCCCCACATACTCGATGGTCTCGTCTGAAATTACATTTGCCATGCTCTCATTCCCTCCTATAAAATTATCTTGTCTTACTACCTTGTGTTTATGATCAATGCCCCTGCTGCAATATCAGTGGACGCCTGCCCTCGCATCAATATGATAAACCGTGCGCGGCCGTTTCTGCCATCTTATGCACGCCGTCACGGCTCCAGCCGTCCCAGATCGCGCGGGAACAGCGTCGTCTCGCGGACATTTTCCTCTCCTAACAGCTTCATCGTAAGCCTCTCCAGGCCGATTCCCAGTCCCCCGTGAGGCGGCATGCCGTGTTTGAAAATCATCATATACTGTTCCATTCCCTCGTCCGTCATGCCCCGGTCCGCTATTTTATCCGCCAGCATTTTGTACTCGTGAATACGCTGTCCGCCCGTCGTGATCTCCAGCCCCCCGTACAGCAAGTCAAAGCTTAGCGTATAGGTCGGATCCGCAGGATCGTCCATCGCGTAGAACGGCCGTTTTTTCGACGGATAATGCGTGACAAATACAAAATCCGCGTCCATTTCCTCCTTAAAATACCGCCCGATCAGCACTTCCTCCTCCGGCTCCAGATCGTAGGGGTTGCGGATGGTCCTGTCGTATTTCTCCGCCACCAGCCGCTTGGCCTCGTCGAACCGCACCTGAGGAATCTGATCCACCTTCGGCAGCGTGACGTTCAAAAGCTTCAATTCCTTTTCGTACTCCCGCCGCAAGAGCTCCATGGTATACTGTAAAAAGCCCGTCTCCATCTCCATAATATCCTGAAAGCTGTCAATATACCCCATCTCAAAATCCAGCGACGTGTACTCGTTCAGATGGCGTTTCGTATTATGCTTCTCCGCCCGGAATACGGGGGCCGTCTCAAATACCCGGTCAAATACGCCCACCATCATCTGTTTGTAAAACTGCGGGCTCTGAGCCAGTACCGCGTGTTTGTGAAAATACTCCAGCCGGAACAGGTTGGCGCCACCCTCGGCTCCTCTGGCCCCGATTTTGGGCGAGTGGATTTCGGTAAATCCCTGTCCGTGGAGAAAATCTCTGAATCCCCGTGTAATTCCCTCCTGAATGCAGAATCTGGCCCTCTCTTTTACGTTGCGCAAAGTCAGCGGCCGCAGATCCAGCTTCGTCTCCAGCGACGTGTTCATTTTCCACTTGTTGATGACGACGGGCATCGGCTCCGCGGGCCTTGAGAGGACCCGGACCTCTTTCAGCCGTATTTCAAAACCGTGAGGAGCCCGCTCCTCCGCTGTCACCGTGCCGGTGATTTCCACCGCCGCTTCCTCGCACAGCTCCTTCAGCGGAATCGCCGTCACGCCCTCCTCATACACAGTCTGCACTAACCCCTCCCGCTTGCGCAGGATTATAAACGCCACATCTCCCATATCCCGTATGGTGTAAATCGCGCCGTTCACGCGGACGTCTTTTCCCTCGTATTCTCCCGCTAAAATATCCGAAATATCCAGCGTTTCCTTCTCTGTCTTTCCTGTCAAAAAATCCATTGTCTCCATCTCCTCCATTGTCATCCTCCATTCCTGTCCCGATTTTTGCCCCGTCCGGATCCGGCAGATCAAAGAAAACCATAACGTCATCTCATAAAACCGCTCCGCGCAGGACGAACTTTCCCGAAAAATAAAAAAATCCCAGATAAAGCATCTAAGCTCAATCTGGGACGGGAAAATCTGTATCAAAAATAAACCCGCGGTACCACCCGCGTTGAGATACCCCGTTGTATCTCCACTCAATCTGCCTGTAACGGCGCTCACCGGATCCGCCTACACAAAACGCTCGCTTCCTTCAACGGATCAGCTCCGGAATGTTCTCCTGCCTGCCGCTTCCCCTGAGATGCTTTCAGCCGATGGCATCTCTCTCTGACAATCAGTCGCTCAATCAGACATTCGTTTCCTTCATCGCTTTGCTAA
>CANPZR010000258.1 GCA_947589175.1 uncultured Lachnospiraceae bacterium
TGACCTCATAGCCGTCCTCCGTCTTTTTCATATCGTAGTCCCGGTCCATGCGCAGCCACGCAGGACCCGACGGTTTCCCGCATTTCCACTGGATCTTAGTCAGCATCTCGCCCCGATCGACCAATACCTCCTCATCGTGGGCGGAAATTTTTACCACGTTCTCCTCCTTCACATCTCCGGGAAGCGGATTCAGCTCCATATCGCAGACGCGTTCATAATCAAAATATGTATTACTCAGGGTATATTCCGCCGCCTCAAACACCACATAGTCCGGCTGAAAAATATTGTAATAATAGGAAAAATCCATCACATTCTGATAATCGTGAACGTAAATGTACTCCTCCAGTCCATTGGCCAGAAACTTATAGCCGTTTCTGTTCAGATAACTCCCCTGGAAAAACAGCGCCCTGTTCGAAGAAACATCCGTTGTTACACATGTCGTCTTATCCGCCGCTTTTGACACTTTTGACGCTGCTTCCTGTATGCGCGCCTCATTCCGACAGTAGCCGAAGGTGTGATAGGACGGATCTCTATACAGTTCCTTGTCATATTTAGGAAAATCCGCTATATTTTCCGGCGAGCCGATAGAAAAAGAAGGCACCATCTCATGAATGGGAAACTCGGACACCATCAACGACGTCTGCAGCGTCTCCGAAACCGACAATTCGTCCCATGTATTGACATGCACAGCAGGCATGTCCTTCTTCATCTCCGCCAGTATAGCGTTGCAGCCATAATAAGCTCCCAGATCATTCCAGTGATTGGCGTCATATTTCTGATTAAAAACAGCCTCGCCCGCCTCGGTCTTTTCCCGCATCAAGTCCGTATTATCAATGTAATGCACGCCCCTCTTATCCAGCGCCTCCAGAAACCGGCCCACCCACGCCCGGTCATAATTGGTCCCCTCCGGGATATATTTCGTCAGCACCGCGGGCTTGCCCGGTTCAAAAACAAATAAAAAAGGAACGCCCCGCGCCTCGCAGTAATCCTGTATTTTCTTGATCATGTCGGCAAATGCCTCGTGATACTCCGTATAAGGATGGTCCACGGTGAGGCCCGCCCCGAATATATAGCCGTCTTTTCCATACGTATATGTGGGGTGTACCATTTTGTGAAAAAGTCGGTCGTTCATCAGCGTGTAGGACAGAATCATGTCGTCCCGGAGCCCGATTCGGTCGTTGACGTAATTTTCTATTTTCTCAATCCGCTCATCCGCGCTCACGTCTCCGCCGGAAAATGGATTTTTCTCCAGATTCCGGTTATCAATCAGGGAAACCGCGTTTTCCTCCCTGTTAAACGTACACAATGGCACTGCCAGGACGGTGGCAAAACAGATCACAGTCAGAATTTGTATCAGTTTCATGGCAGCCTCCCTCTTTTAATACTGAAAATAATTTTAATACTGGAAATAAATAAACGGGCTGTAAGTGGAATTGACCATAAATAAAATCGACAGCACAAACAGCGCCAGCAAAACCGCCTCATGCACGGCGCAGCCCGCACGGGTGGAAACCGCCCTCCGGTACGCCCCGACGACAGCCGGACTTCCTGCTAGCGTGGAACCGATCAGCCCGACGCCCATAAATACCAGCATCCGCGCGTCGAAGAAATGCTTCCATGTGTATGGGATCCGTGGAAAATGAACGGTTCCGAACAAAATTCCTAACGTATTTCCGACGTCGGCCACCAGCGGAAAACGGAACAACTGCCAAAAGAGCATGACGACCATCATCGTAATTATGTACTTAACGGCCTTCGGCGTTTTCTGGTAAAATCTTTTGTCCTGAATCACGCGCTCCAGCACCACGAACGCGCCGTTTATAAATCCCCACAGGGCATAATTCCACCCCGCGCCGTGCCAGATTCCCGTCAGGGCAAAAACGATAGCCAGATTACACAGCGTCCTGCCAGATCCGGCCCGGCTCCCGCCCAGGGGAAAATACACATACTCCCGGAACCACGTCCCCAGCGAGATGTGCCACCGCCTCCAGAACTCGGAAATAGAGCAGGATCGGTAGGGAAAGTTGAAATTTTCTTTTACCTCAAATCCAAAAAGCCGGGAAAGTCCGATGGCAATATCGGAATACCCGGAAAAATCGTAATAAATCTGGAGCATATAGAGAATCAGCGTCCCCGCCGCCGTGACCCGGTCGATTCCATTGGAGCCGATCTCCGCCAGGCACGCCCCGAAGCTGTCCGCGAGAATGAGCTTTTTAGCAAATCCGATCATAATCCGGTTGATGCCGCTGACGCTCCCCGCAAGCGTGATTCTCTGGCTGCCGATCTGCGGCTGAAAATCTTTCCACAGCACAATCGGACCGGACGCCACTTTAGGAAAAAACGTCAGGTACAGCCCGCAGTCAATCAGGCTCCCGACCGTCCCATTCTCCCGGTAAATATCGACCAGATACGATATGGCCGAAAAGGTGATAAAGGATATCCCCAGCGGAGCCGCCGCCGCGCTGAAATAACTGCAATATACCAGACAGATCACAAGAAGCGCCGCCGATATGGCAAGCGGATACCGGCGCCTGCCGTTTTTCTTCGCCATCTCCACCCAGAGAGCCATCAGATAGACGGCCCCTACATAGATGAGAAGCCGGAAAATATTCTCAAAGCACGCCCACATGTAAAAACCAAGGCTGAAACCAATCAGAATCAGATCCCTGGCGCGAATTTTTTGTAAAAACCTCCCGCCCCGGCAGCGCTCCAGCCCGTATACGAGCATATACGCCGCCATGCACAGGGGGAAAAATACAAATAAAAATATCTGAGTTGTAAAAACCATAGGATTTTCTAACGCCTTTAATGTTTTTTCTTCTTGTCCTTTTTCTCAAAAGTCTCATCCAACTGCTCCAGCAGCTTTTTCTGGTCTTTGGACAGGGATGTGGGCACATCGACCACCAGATCTACATAGTGGTTGCCGCGCATTTTCTTATTTCGAAGGGACGGAACGCCCTTTCCGCGCAGGCGGACCCTGGTTCCCGTCTGGGTTCCGGCCTTGACATTATAAGCCACATCTCCATCAATGGTATGAATAATGATATCGCCTCCGAGACAAGCTCTCGGATAAGTAATTTTGACGGTCGAGTAAATATCATAATCATGCCGCTGAAATTCGCTGTGGGGCTCCACATAGACCTCCACCAGCAGATCGCCCCGGGAGCCGCCGTTCTTTCCCGGCTCGCCCTTTCCGCGCAGGCGGACGCTCTGTCCGTGGTCGATTCCCGCCGGAATCGTGACCTGGAGCTTTTCTTTCTTGCTGGTATAGCCATTGCCGCCGCAGTCCGGACATTTTTCCCGAATCACGGTTCCCTTTCCTCCGCAGGCAGGACAGGTGGTCACATTCTGCACCATGCCGAACAGAGATTGCTGGGTGTGTACAATCTGGCCGCGCCCCCCGCACTGTCCGCAGGTAATCGGGCTGGTCCCCGGCTTGGCGCCGCTTCCGCCACAGGTCTTACATTCTACCTTGGAGGGAATTTCAATCTCCTTTTCCACACCGAAGCAGGCCTCCTCAAAGGTGATCTTCACCTGGGTGCGCAGATTGGCTCCCCGCTGCGGGGCGTTGGGATCCGCCCGGCGGCTCCGGCCGCCAAAACCGCCTCCGAAAAGGTCTCCAAAAATATCTCCAAAACTCCCAAATATATCATCCATGTCCATACCGGAAAAGCCGCCGCCACCGGCGCCTCCCTCAAAGGCCGCGTGACCGAACTGGTCATACTGCCGCCTCTTGTCCGGGTCGCTGAGAACAGCGTAGGCCTCCGAGGCCTCCTTGAACTTTGCCTCGGCTTCCTTGTCGCCCGGATTTGTGTCCGGATGGTATTTCTTGGCAAGGATGCGGTACGCCTTTTTTAAGGCGGCGTCATCCGCGTTTTTGTCTACGCCAAGCACCTCGTAATAATCTCTCTTATCTGCCATGCTTACTCCATTCCTTTATTTCTTCTTACATAGGAATGACTCGTGCCGGGCACGAGTGCATTCCTGAATCAGTTTCCAATTTATAGCCATGCGTGA
>CANPZR010000259.1 GCA_947589175.1 uncultured Lachnospiraceae bacterium
TAAGAAATTTGTATCCTGAAATGTTCGATAACTTCTGAGTTTTTGAACCTACAATACTTTAAACGGGATTCTTATATTTGGAGTTGGATGTCGGGCCGTCACTGCCTGCTCGCAGGTATCTTATGGTGACATAACAACGGAAGGCAGAAGGCTGCGTGCGGATGCCCACCTAGCATATGCTAGGAGTCAAAAATCAGAAGCCGGCATTTTGGGGATTATACAAAAGACTTTGGGGCAGCGGATACCGCTGCCCTTTGTATTATTAAAAGAGAGAAAGTGTGAAAAATCATGCTGATGCAATGATTGTTTCACGATGTGAACATAGTTCACATTGGCAATTTGTGCCGGAGCGTCACAAATTGCGTAAACGCTCAGAAATGAGGATTACTATGACAGATGGTTTTTTCAAGGTGGCAGTGTCCACGCCGAAGCTGAGAGTGGCGGACTGCCATTTTAACTGTGAACAGATGATAAAAAAGGCAGAGCGCATGGCGGCGGAAGGAGTGCGGCTCCTGGCGTTCCCGGAGCTGTCCCTGACAGGCTACACATGCAGCGACCTGTTTTTGCACGACACGCTGACGGCGGGAGCGCAGAGGGAGCTGTGGGCCTACGCGCGGGCCACGGCGGGACTTGACATGATTTCCGTGCTGGGTCTGCCCCTGGAGCATCACGGGCGCCTCTACAATGTGGCGGCGGTCGTGAGCCGGGGCGAGATTCTGGGGCTTGTCCCCAAGAGCCATCTTCCCAATTACGGGGAATTTTATGAGGCGAGGCAGTTTGCCGCCTGGACGGGGGAGAATACGGTCCACCGGTTCTTCTTCCAGGGAAAGGAATCCGCAGAATCCATGTCCTCTGCCACCTCTGAGGATTCCAGAAATTCAGCGTTTTCCGCGGCTTCCTCGGATTATGCGGTCGCGCTGGGGACGAAGCTCTTATTCCGGGTTCCGGGCGACACGGAGATCTGTTTCGCCATTGAGATCTGCGAGGATCTCTGGATGCCGGCGCCCCCCTCGGCGGAGCACGCCATGGCGGGAGCCAATATTCTGGTCAATCTGTCCGCCAGCGACGAGCTCACCGGCAAGGCGGCGTACCGGCGGGAGCTGGTGAAGAACCAGTCCGCCCGGACATTGTCCGCGTATCTGTACGCGGACGCCGGCGAGGGCGAGTCCACGACCGACATGGTCTTTGCCGGCCACAATCTCATTGTGGAAAATGGCGTGATTTTACAGGAGAGCCGCCCGTTCGGGCCGGAGAAAGACCGGATTACGGAAATTGACGTGGCCCGCCTCAACAGCGAGCGCCGCCGGATGATCACTTTCCCCCTCTCCGCGGAGGGAGGGACGGAGCGGGGGTATCAGTGGATTGACGTTCCCCTGTCGGATTGGGGCGAGACGGCGCTCACCCGCACATTCCAGAAAACTCCCTTTGTCCCATCTTCCAGGGAACACCGGGAGGAGCGCTGCGACGAGATTCTGAACATCCAGTCCGCGGGACTGGCAAAGCGCCTGCGCCACACCCGCTGTCAAAACGCGGTAATCGGCCTGTCGGGCGGCCTGGATTCCACGCTGGCCCTCCTTGTGACCGTGCGCGCGTTTGACAGCCTGGGACTGGACCGGAAGGGGATTCTGTGCGTCACCATGCCGTGTTTTGGCACCACGAGCCGCACCTACGACAACGCGGTGAGCCTGGCGGGCGAGCTGGGCGCGACCCTGAAAGAAATTCCCATTCAGGAAGCGGTGACCCTTCATTTCCGCGATATCGGCCAGGACATGGAAAAGCAGGATATTACCTATGAAAACGGCCAGGCCAGGGAGAGGACCCAGATTCTCATGGATCTGGCCAACCAGTGCGGCGGCATGGTCATCGGCACGGGAGACATGTCCGAGCTGGCGCTGGGATGGGCCACCTATAACGGCGACCACATGTCCATGTACGGCGTGAACTGTTCCGTGCCCAAGACGCTGGTGCGCTATCTGGTTCAGTATTACGCGGATACCGCTAAAAGCGCCTCGCTGCGGGAGGTGCTTTACGATGTGCTGGATACGCCGGTGAGCCCGGAGCTGCTCCCGCCCAGGGAGGGAGAGATTGCCCAAAAGACAGAGGATATCGTGGGCCCTTACGAGCTGCATGATTTTTTCCTCTATTACATGCTCCGCTGCGGATTTTCACCGGCCCGGATTTTCCGGCTGGCGATCCATGCCTTCGACGGCGATTACGATAAAAAAACCATCCACCAGTGGCTGTCCGTTTTCTGCCGCCGCTTTTTCGGGCAGCAGTTCAAGCGGTCCTGCCTGCCGGACGGTCCCAAGGTAGGTACGGTTTCCGTGTCTCCGAGAGGAGATCTCCGGATGCCCAGCGACGCGGAGTACAGCCTTTGGAAAGCGGAATTAGACCGGATCGGCGAGAGCCTTGTCTAGCGCCGTGCGTATGCCATCTAACAGGAGAGTTTCCGTGTACTTGCTTTTTTCCGTGAGCGGTATGTCGTCCAGAGACGTTCCCTTTTTCAGCTCCTCTTCAATAGAGGCCAGGGAGGGCTTTACTAACGGATACATAGTCGCCACGGAATCTTCCAGGTTGACCAGTGAGACGGATTTGATCTGATCCGCGTCCACCACCACTTCCAGATTAAGGGTGGAGTCTCCCAGGGCAATCTGGGAATTATAAATGCCGGGATTGTAAATATGTTCCGCCTCGGCGCTGCCTGTGGAGGCTTTTTCCTCATCTCTGGAAGGGAAAAACATAATAATCAGCAGCACGATCAGCAGGATGCCGAGTCCTGCGAAAATTGCCGTATAGATTAATTCTTTCATTTGAATAACAACGATTTTGGTCTTAGCCATGAAGTTGTGCCCCCTTTAAATATGGAGTGTATTGTCACGCTTAGTATATTCTATGCACGGAGGGGGACGATTATGAACAGAAAGGAGCTCCTGTATGTCATTACAGTTTATAACCGGGGGATCGGGAAGCGGAAAGAGCAGCGCGCTGTTTCACTGGGTAAGCAGCGAAGCGCTTCGCCATCCGGAGAAAAATTACATCGTGCTGGTGCCGGATCAGTTCACCCTGGAGACCCAGAAAAATCTGGTGGAGCTCAGCGGGCGGGGAGGAATTTTGAACATCGACGTTCTGAGCTTCCACCGGCTGGCATACCGGGCTTTTGAGGAAATTCCCGCCAGGCGAAAGACCGTGCTGGAGGACATTGGGAAGATGATGCTTCTGCGCAAGGTATTTGGCGAGGAGAAAAATCATCTCCAGTATTTCCGGCGGGGCATTTACAAGCCGGGCTTTTTAGACGAGTGCAAATCCTTTCTCTGCGAGCTGATGCAGTACTCGGTGTCGGAGGAGGATTTTGACGAGATGGAAGAGGCGCTGGGCGGACAGGGTCTGATGGCGCTGAAGCTGCGGGATATCCGGCTTATCTATCGGAAGCTGAAGGAAAAGATGGGGGGTACATATATGATGGCGGAGGAGCTGGTGCCCCAGCTGGCGGAAGTGGTTCCGGAGCTTTCTTTTCTGAGAGGCAGCGTGATCTGCCTGGACGGGTTTACCGGCTTTACCAAATCCCAGTGCGAGCTGCTGCGGGAGCTGATGGCCGTCAGCGAGCAGATGATCGTGACGGTCACGACGGATCGGACGGGGAAGCGCGACGGCGTATTTTCCATCAGTTCGGATACCATCCGAAAGCTGGTCGGCATGGCGGCAGAGGCGGAGGTTAAGGTTCTTCCTCCCATTGTTACGGGCATGGGAGAGGAAAAGGCTCCTTACCGGACGGCGGGCAGCGGGGAATTGAGTTTTCTGGAAAAGCATATATTTTCTTATGGGGATAAAACGTGGAAGGCTCCCACGCGGGACGTTACCGTCCATGTGTGCCGCCGGGAGCCGGAGGAGGCGGCCTATGTGGCGCGCACTATCTGGCGGCTAAAAGAGGAAGAGGGGTATTCCTGCGACGAGATCGCCGTGGTGACCGGGGATATGGCGGCCTACGAGCAGCCCCTCTCCCGCGAGCT
>CANPZR010000260.1 GCA_947589175.1 uncultured Lachnospiraceae bacterium
TCAATATCCTGCCCCAGCTTTTCGTCCAGCGCGTCATAGGCGATTTTCACCATTTCTCTTGACTTGTCACTCATAGTCCCTTCCCCTTCCTTATATTTTTTTCATCTTTCGGTCATAATATTCCCACGTTTCCCTCGTCATGGGATCCGTTTCATTCTCCGATTGCTCCAGAAAAGTCACCGTATTGGTCAGTATCATCCACACGCCCCGGTCCAGATCCTGAAAGCAGGTCCTTCGCACCAGATCGAGCGGATAGGGCGCGCAGTCCATATGCCGCTCCGGCTCGATATAATCCGCCGCGTACAGAATTTTCTCAAGCAATGTCATGCCCGGCTTTCCCGTGGTGTGACAGCGGATGGCCGACGCGATCTCCGGGTCCTTGACTCCGTACCTCTTTTTGGCTAGGCAGGCGCCCAGCTTTCCGTGAATGAGGGCGGGATTCTTTCTCTCAATATCGGTCAGGGCGATTTCGTAGCGGTCGCACAGCGCAATCATTTCCTCGTCGCTGTAATACTTGGCGCAGTCGTGGAGAAGTCCCGCCAGCCTGGCCCGCTCGCCGTCCGCGCCGTGGCAGTACGCGAGGTTCGCCGCCGTGTCCGACACGCCCAGCGTGTGCAGATACCGCTTGGGGCGAAGCGACGCCTGAAGGCACGCGCAGATATGTTTAGTGTCCCGCTCGTCCTTTTTCAGCTTTAGCTTTTTGCGCCCGTACAGTCCGTGAATGGAAATATACCGATTCACGACCTCCGGACACAGCCCCTGCACCGACATTCCCTTTCCGATGCGCTCCCGTATGTCCTCGGAGGAAATCACGATGGGATTCATCTGGACCGGCAGAAACTCGCCGCCCATCTCGCGGGAATATTTTTTGCACGCCTTTTCCATCTCCTCAAAGGAAACGCCGTTTCGCGCCACCGCCAGAATCCTGCAGTACCTCACAATCTCCTCCGGGTGGTACCAGGTGGCAAAATCGCGCAGGGAATCCCCGCCCAGTATAAAATAAAACTGCGACTTCGGATTCCTTTCGCACAGGAGCTTCAGCGTATCGCGGGTATAGGTCGTCCCCTCCCGCCGGAGTTCAAAATCCGAGAACCGGAAATGCGCGACGTCGTCGATGGCGAACTGGACCATCCGCTTTCTGTGCTCCGCCGACGCTATTTTTTTGTTTTTCTTGTGGGGCGGGCTGCCAGACGGCATAAACCACACTTCGTCCAATCCGTACTGCTCATAGGCGGCCTGCGCCATCGCCAGATGGGCGTTGTGAATAGGGTTGAACGTCCCGCCCAGAATACCGATTTTTATCATGAAAACCTCCCGTTTTCAGACACCCATCTCGACTGCCGTCTCGATGGGGATACTCGTCAAATGCCTCTCGGCGCAAGCGCCATCGACATTTTCCTCGTTATCATGCCAAAATCCTCTTATCTTTCGGCTTTGTATCGGACTTCCGATAGAGAACGATCTTCCTTCCGATGACCTGGACCACCTGGCTCCGCGTGCGCTCCGCCAGCGTGTTCGCAATCTCCCGCAGATCCGCGAAACAATTCTTCAGCACATGAATTTTAATCAGCTCCCTCGCCTCCAGCGCCTCGTCCGCCGCCTTCACAAGCTCCGGCGTCACCTCGGACTTGCCGATCTGCATAATGGGCTCCATATTCATGGCAAGCCCCTTCAAATGAGCTCTCTCTTTACTTGTCATAACTGCCCTAAGCACCCTCCTTTTATGCCGCGCCGCGAAAAAACTTCGCGCCCGCGAGCATTATTTCATATACTCAAACTGCCAGCCGTAGAGCTTCACCGTGTCGCCCTCCTCGATGCCGAGCTCCTCTAACTGCTCCAAAATGCCGTTGTTCTTCATGAACCTCTGGAAGAACTCGAAGCCCTTCTCCGAATCCAGATTGGTGTAGCCGAGCATCCGCTCGATTCTCGGCCCCTCCACGATAAACAGCCCCTCTTCCTCCTCGCTCTTTTCCACCGTAAACGGCTCGTCGGAGAAATCCGGCTCCTGAATCATGTACTCCTTCTCAAAGACGATCTTGTCCTCCGGCAGCTCATTTAACAGCTCCTTGCAATAGTACAAAAGCTCCCGCACGCCCTCTCCGGTGACGGCGGAAATCGGAAACACGCGGATCCCCTGCGGCTCAAACTCCTCGCGCAAAAGCGTCAGCACCGTCTCCCTCTCATCTCCGTAAAAGCAGTCGATCTTGTTCGCCGCTATGATCTGCGGCCTGGCGGCGATTTCCGGGTTGTACGCCTCCAGCTCCCGGTTGATCGCCTGTATATCCAGAATCGGATCGCGCCCCTCGGTCGAGGCCGCGTCCACCATGTGGATCAACACCCTGGTGCGCTCGATGTGGCGCAGAAATTCGTGTCCCAGTCCCACTCCCTCCGAGGCGCCCTCAATCAGCCCCGGAATGTCCGCGATGACAAAGCCGTCCGTCCCCTCCAGTTCCACCACGCCCAGATTGGGATTCAGGGTGGTAAAATGGTAGTTGGCGATTTTCGGCCTCGCATTGGTGACGCGGGATAAAAAAGTAGATTTTCCCACATTGGGAAATCCCACCAGACCGACGTCCGCGATTACCTTTAGCTCCAGTATAACCTCCAGCTCAATCCCCGGCTTTCCCGGCTGGGCGTACTTGGGCACCTGCATGGTCGGTGTGGCGTAGTGCTGGTTGCCCTTTCCGCCGTTCCCGCCCTTTAGAATCACCTCGCGGCTGTTCTCATAGGACATATCCGTGATGACCTGGCCGGTAGACGCCTCCTTCACAATCGTTCCGGGGGGCACCTTTACGACCATATCCGCCCCGTCCGCCCCGTGACAGCGCCGCTTTCCACCCGGCTCGCCGTTCCCGGCAAAATACTTGCGCACATGGCGGAAATCATTCAGCGTGTTGAGCCCCGGATCCACCTCGAAGATCAGGTCCCCGCCCCGTCCGCCGTCCCCGCCGTCCGGACCGCCGTTCGGCACATATTTTTCCCGGCGGAAGCTCACATGCCCGTCTCCGCCCCGGCCGGACCGGATGCGTATTTTCGCGCAATCTGCAAACATAATTCCCCTCATTTCAAAAAACTCAATTCAAACCATCACTACACAAAAGGGCTGCCACCACGGCAGCCCTGAAAGCTCACATAGAATCCGGATTACTTGCTCTCAACTGGATATACGGAAGCCTGCTTCTTATCGCGTCCCTTTCTCTCGAAACGAAGAACGCCATCCACTAACGCGTACAGCGTATCATCTCCGCCCTTACCGACATTCACACCCGGATGAATCTTGGTGCCGCGCTGTCTGTAAAGAATGTTGCCAGCCAGAACAAACTGTCCGTCCGCTCTCTTGGCGCCCAGTCTCTTGGACTCGGAATCTCTGCCGTTCTTGGTAGAACCCATTCCCTTTTTGTGGGCAAATAACTGAAGGTTCATCTTCAACATGGTCTTATCCTCCTATCAACTCTTAACGGAAACATACTGCTTGCCGTAGGTCCTCGAAATCTCCAAAATCCCCATCTGCCAGGACTTCAGAAAAAGCGACGCCTCCTCCGACGGAATCCCGCAGACGGTCAGGTCAATCATGCCGCTCTCCTCGTCGCTCTCGACCCGAATCTCATCTCCCGCCAGCTCCTCAATGGAATTGACGCAGTTGATCGTGAGCGCCGAAACCGCCGAACAGATAATGTCCGACCCCCGGTCAGCATATCCCGAATGGCCCTCAACGCGAAAGCCTGTAATATGTTCCCTCTGCCTTTTAACAATTACCTGAATCATAAATACCTTAAATCAATTTCATGAAATCGCATTTCATGCTGCCGAGCAGATCAAGCAATAATCTTTTCAATCTTAACCTGGGTAAATGGCTGTCTGTGTCCATTTTTCTTGTGGTATCCGGTCTTTCTCTTGTATCTGTAGACAATGACTTTCTTGGACTTGCCCTCTGCCATCACGGTCGCCTTGACAGACGCGCCCTCAACGGTAGGATTGCCGACCTTGATCTCCTTGTCGCCTAC
>CANPZR010000261.1 GCA_947589175.1 uncultured Lachnospiraceae bacterium
CGCAGAGAATTTGCCGAATTGCAAAATCATAAACTGCTTATGGCAGGAACATTTTCCCAAAGCGGATTTGACATGATAAATAGCAGCTCGGCTGACCGGACGGAACAATATGTTGAGTATCTGAAACAGCGCTATGGCGCAAATGTTATGGTGAAAAATGTCGGCAATGACCAAAAGAGCGTTGACAGCTTTGGCGCAAGCATAGCGGGATTTAACAATGTGGTGATTGCGCCGAACATTTTGGAGCAGATGGCAAATGATTCGGAAAAGGCAGCCTATTATGAGCGGCAGATCAAAAAGGCGCTGGATGATTTTCCAAAAATTCAGGCAGAATTATCTCTGATGGGACACGAGTTACATTCTTATGCCGTGGGTATTGATGAGCACGGGGTAGTGCATAAGTATCTTACCGGCGATCTGAAACCGGAAGTGCGGGCAAAAATCGAGGCCAGAATCAAGGCGGAGCAGGCGGCAAAGCGGGCAAGACGGGAAAAATATCATAAGCTTTCCGAGGAGGCGGCGGAGAGGCGCAGGGAGCTTGCCGAATGGCAATATCAAAAAATGCTTATGGCCGAGGCATTTCGACAGAGCGGATTTGATCTGGCAAATTATCATTTTATCAGCCAGCCGCAGATGTCATACGCAAGGGCGGCTTATATGGAGGCCGCTGGCACGGCGATAGGAAATATTTTATAAACAGTATATGCCTGGACTTAGCCAAAGGGGGCATATGGCGCTGTCAGAACGCGACGGCGAAGGGGCGGCTCCGATTGACAGAGGAGCCGCCAGTAAAGAAACGGGGCAGGTTGTTGCGACCAGAATGGAGGTAAAGATGATTATCAATGGACTATCGGCAGGGTATTATGATACAAAATATACGAGCGTAAAAAATAAAGCGGATGTGATGGGCGTGAGCTTTGCGGGGAGCGTGAACAAGGCGGCAGAAAGCAGTTCCACAGGCCGGACGGAATTGTACAAGAACTATTTGAAACAAAAATATGGAAATGTGCGCTATGAAAGTGTCGGCAAGGATCGGGAGAGCCTTGACAGGGCTGGAAAAGGCATGAGCGGAAATGATGTTATTATTGCTCCGAATATTGTGGAGGAGATGGCGAATGATCCGGAGAAGGCGGCTTATTATGAGGGCAAGATAGACGATTTTTTCAATGATATTCCGAGGGCAAAAGCTATGTTTGCAGCGCAGGGATTGAATTATGAGCCCTGTGGAGTCGTAATCCATGAGGATGGGAGCGTGACATATATCAGCGGCTGTAATAACGATACCCCGGAAACCAGAGCCAGAATCAAGGCGGAGCAGGCGGCAAAGCGGGCAAGACGGGAAAAATATCATAAGCTTTCCGAGGAGGCGGCGGAGAGGCGCAGGGAAGAAGTTAATGAATATGTGGTGGAAAAGTGAGAGTAATGTGGTATAATAATGAGGAAAATACCGATGACGCTTGCGTCGAGCGGCATTTGACGAATATCTCCAGCGAGACGGTAGTCGAGATGGTATTATGTTAGTGAAACAAATTGGAATTGGGAGGCAATAAAAGTGCATAAATTGATTATACTCAGAGGAAATTCTGGCAGTGGAAAAACTTCTGTCGCAAAAGCACTCCAGAAAAAATTTGGATCTAATACTATGCTACTTTCCCATGATATGATTCGTAGGGAGATGTTACATGTATGGAGTGCAGAGGGAATCATCAAGTCTGAACCATTGATGATAAATCTGCTGAAGTATGGTAAAAAAAATTCAGAAATTACAATAATGGAAGGCGTTCTTCCAGCAGACGCATATAGCAGATTGTTTGAAACCGCGGTAGAAGAATATGGTCAAAATATTTTTGCTTATTATTATGATTTGCCGTTTGAGGAAACCATGGTCAGACACAGTACAAAACCTAATCGAAATGACTTTGGCGAAGCCGCCATGCGGCAATGGTGGAAAGAAAAAGACTTTTTACCCATGATTTCAGAGAAAATATTACACAAAGATTTAAGTTTTGAAGATGCGGTATCAATGATTTATAACCAAGTATCTAATCAAGAATAGATAGCTAATTTGGAAAACTTTCGAAGTGATTGAAAGGTAAATTCCGGTTTGTTGAATTAACAGTATTTACAATCACCACTAAATAGTAATCTTAGAAATTTCGAGTATAATAGATTATACATAGTGTAGCAGTTGGAAGGCTGAAATCACTGATAAAGCAAAAATTATAGATTAGATTAGGAAAAATTGTTGCATTTTTTCCAAATTCTGCTATACTATGAGTAAAAGTAAATGTTTGCCACTTGCTATACAGGTGGGATATAAGTAGTATAGTTTGTAAATAAATCCCCATCAGTTTTGGTGGGGATTTTTCATAAGGAGAAAAAATGGAAGCAAGACTTGAATATTGCGGTAATTATATAGAAATCACAAATTTCCACCACTCTGTTGATGAAGAAAAAAATGGGAATCCTTATAATTGTTCATTTGATATTAAAGTGAAATCAGGCGTGTTCTCTGGCATTGCAGATGGCTGTGAATATGATTATAAGGAGTTACAGAAATTTATTAAAGCTCTTGAAGATATGATTTTGTTTAAGAGAAAAGAAATAACATTTGTTGAAATAGGATATGGTAATAAGATCAAGTTCAATTGCGATAGATCAGGACATATAAAAGTATTCGGTGATATACAGGGTGATGCAGGAAGCCATATTCTCAAATTTGAATTTATGACCGACCAGACAGTTTTTCCAAAATTTATAAAAGAGTTGAAAAGTTTATAAATTTCCGTTTGTTGAACTGACAGTATTTACAATCACCACTAAATAGTAATCTTAGAAATTTCAGGAACAAAAACCTTGAAATTGATGGAGGCATTATGGGAAGGAAAAAGTATTGGATACTGCGACTATTTATTGTGCTTTTTACAATATCCGTATCAGTTGCCATACTTCCTTGTGGGATAATAAATGTTCATAGCTTATTTGGTGAAGTAACCGCACATGTAATAGTCGAAGATAAAGAACAAGACATTATCAGTATTAAAAACATATGTCATAAAAAAGACCAAACTGTAAAGGGGATAAACATTCTCAATATTTGGTTTGAACTTCTGATAACCGTTGTCTGCGTTATCTTTTGCGCTAATTTAATGAAACTTCCGCGGGGAGATACTTTAGTTACATTCAAAGTTCGCATGGACGATTAAAACCTTTCTGCAAATAAAAAGCAGAAAGGAGAAATATTGTGTTTGAGCAAGATTATGTAATGAGGCTCATTAAAGAGATGGTGCGGGCTATTTTAAAGCTATTATTTCATATTGATACGGAGTCACCGACCATAGAATTATTGGAAAACAAAGAAGAAAAGGAAACATTGGAAAATCTGTTAGACATGATTGACGATGGTAAAATCAATGAGGCAGAAAATAGGCTATATGATTTAATCAGCGATACAGACATGAATAGTTTAGAAATCGCACTATTATTTTATTCATATTTGAATGACAAAACAGACGATTTTTTAGAAGAAAATGATTTCAGCAGAGATGAAATCAAATTAGGCCTTGAAAATGTTGCTGATCGCTTTGGACTAAGCAGTATTGCAAAAATGTTTTTGACAGATTTTTAATGGGATTGTCTGGTTGTCCGTCGAGAGGATGACCAGACAATTTATATTTATCTTAATTGCCATCTGAAAACCCTGTAATTTCAAGACATTTCTACTGCCTTACAGACTTAAATATATGGTCAATAACTAAAAATCCAAGAAAACTTAGCAACATATATTGACAAGAAAACTTGGCAGTGCTATAATGAGGGTACGCCAAGAAAACTTGGCAGTACAAATTGGAGGTTTCCATTATGAACAAGGAAGAAATTTTAGCAAAAAGCAGAGCCGAGAACAAAAACAAAGATATCTATGAAATCGAGGTGTTAAAACAGGCAAATTCGTGTGGGATCATCGTGATGGCAGTTCTTGCCGTAATCTTTTTT
>CANPZR010000262.1 GCA_947589175.1 uncultured Lachnospiraceae bacterium
TTCCAGATATATTTTGACTTTTCCGGCTATTCGGATATGGCGATCGGCCTCGGGAAAATGTTCGGCTTTCACTTTGAGGAAAACTTCAATTATCCATACATATCGAAAAACATTTCGGAGTTCTGGAGACGGTGGCACATATCTCTGCAGACATGGTTCCGGGATTATGTGTATTTTCCACTGGGCGGAAGCCGCGTCAATTCCAAGGGAAGGCTGGTCTTTAACCTGTTTGTCGTCTGGGCGCTCACGGGTATCTGGCACGGGGCCAACTGGACGTTTCTCGTGTGGGGACTCATGTATTTTGTCCTGATTACAATGGAAAAATTGACGGGACTGGATAAAAAAATCGGCGGCTGGGGACATTTGTACACCATGCTTTTTGTGATTCTGGGCTGGGTGATTTTCCGGGCCGCGTCGCTCACGCAGGCGTTAGAGTATATCGCCGCCATGTTCGGATTTGGATGCAAGGGACTGTATGATGGCGCTGTCCTGCAGTATCTGAGACAGTACGGCATATATTATGTCGCCGGAATCATATGCTGTTTCCCTTACATCAAGAAAATGGACAGGATTTTCAACAAGTCAGTTGCGTGGGGGTGCCTGTATACGCTGGGAGTGGTGGGGATTTTGGGATTTTCCATCCTGTTTATATTCAGCAACGCGTACAATCCGTTTATTTATTTCAATTTTTAAGGGCGAGGTGAAGGTGAATGAAGGAAAAAATCATTGCCGTTATATTCTGTCTCACGATTGCCGCTATTTCCGGCTCTACAGTGGTTCGTAGGATTGCGGACAGCAGCGTGCAGGAGGTGGCGGAGGAGGAAGAAAATACGATTGCCGAAACGCATGAGTATGAGCAGAAATTGCAGCAGCAATCGAAGCAGTCACAGAATCAGGCGCAGGGCGAAGCCGGAGACGCGTCGGATGAGCCGGAGCCGGAGGAAGAAAAAGACGACAGCTTTTTAGGCGCGATCGGCAGCGCGGTGGATGATTTTGTGGGTGATTTGAGCGGAAAGGAAGAAGGGGCCAAGCTAAACTCCAAGATTTCCCAGAAAATTTCCGGCGACACATATATTGAGTCCAAAACGGTGCTGCTCGGAAAAGACGGCTGGCTGTTCTATAAGGCGGCGGACGATGGCGATTCCATTTCGGATTATAAGGGGACGAATCATTATTCCACCGATAAAATGAAGGATATCCAGAAAAAACTGGAGGACGACGCGAAGGTGCTCAAAAGCAGGGGCAGCAAGCTGGTGCTGTTCATGGTCCCCAATAAGGAAAGCGTTTATTCAGAATATATGCCGGATAACGTAAAGAGAAAGTCGCAGAAAACGCGCATGGACTTATTTGCGGATTATCTGCAGAAAAATTCCAAGCTGAATGTGGTGTACCCCAAAGAAGAAATTATGGCGGCGAAGGCTATGTATCAGACATATTATAAAACGGATACCCACTGGAACCAGATCGGCGCGTTTATTTCCATTATGGCGTTAAAGGAAAAGGTGGATCACAATTATGATTCGCTGGAAAGCGTTCAGTTTAAGGCGCAGAAAAACGATTACGCGGGAGATCTGGCTAAGCTGTGCAAAATGACAGATACCTTTAATGACGATATAAAATACGCGCTGGATAAAAAGTCTGTGAATAAGGACGTCAAATCCAAGAAAAAGGTTCTGCTGGTCGGCGATTCGTTCAGCGAGTTAATGACGGATGAGATGGAGATGTATTTTAAAGACGTCAAGCGCATTGACATATGGAGCTACCATCTCTCGGAGGTGGAGAGCTACAAGCCGGATATAGTTGTGTGGGAGTGCGTGGAGCGGTATCTGGACCGCTATGACTGGCTCAGAATGAGCAAGCAGTGACATTTCAAAATACATTGAGAATGAGGAGGACGTTATGAGAGGAAGTAAAAAAATTGTTGCATTTTTAATGGCGCTTGTTTTATCTGTCCTGGCGTGCGAAGCACCGGCCAGGGTGGCGTATGCCAATGCGAACGAGGTGTTAAAGGGAAAGGATAAGTGGCTGTTTTACAAAAATGAATCCGATGGCGTGAACATACCGGAATATCAGGGAACCGTGCGTTTTTCCAAGAGCACGATGAAAAAAATCGCCTCGAATTTAAAAGCGATGAGAAAAGCGGTAAAGAAGCGGAACATGCGCTTCGCGGTAATGATCACTCCTGCCAAGGAAATTATTTATCCGGAGTTCATGCCAGATAGCATCAAGAGAAAAACTACGGTTACGCGCGCTGACCAGCTGGTAAAGTACCTGCGGGAAAACACCAGCCTTACCGTTGTTTATCCGAAAGAAGATATGATGGCCGCCAAGGAAAATCATCAGCTGTTCTATAAAACAGATACCCACTGGAATACGAAGGGGAAATTTGTGGCGGTCCAGGAACTGCGCTATCAGCTGTGCGGCGCGGAAAAAACATCGATTGATGATGTGAAGTTCCGCATTTCCAAAAGGCATTTTGCCGGGGATCTTGCGACGCTGCTGGGGCAGAGAAGCAATTATTCCGTGGATACCTGTTACAAATTAAAGACCAAAGTAAAAAAATCAGAGGGAACGAAAGAAAATATATTCTTTTTTGGCGATTCCTTTGGGTCGGATATCTCCGAACTGGTGGATATGTACTGGAAAAAGGTTTCCTTTTCCCATATATGGCAGTTCCATATGTCCAATATCAACAGCAATACAGACATTGTAGTCTGGGAGTGCGCGGAGAGATATATTGACAGGCTGCTGTGGGTGAAGCCGTATAATAAATGACCCGGGAACTCCGCGCGCGAAAGGACTGGAAATGCCTGTAAAAATTATTTTTGTGGACAAACTCGGGCAAAATGGTTATAATAGGGAAAGATAATAGTAGAAGGAGTGTACGAAGGAATGAAACAGAAAATCATCGATTTCTTTTCCAGAATGAAAAATGATGAGCATCGTGTTTTTGAAATCACCATGTTTTCTATAAGCAGCGTTTTGTCCGTCTGCGTTCTCGTGGGCGTGATCGCGCTTGCCGTATATTTGATTCCCGGCGACCGGGACGACATCACCGAGGAGGAGGCCAACGCCAATTCTGTTGTGACCCAGAGCGCGGTCACCGTGACGGAGAAGCCGGAGGAGACGCCGCAGGGAGATACCTTTATTCATGAGGACGACGCGTCGGAGATCGACGAGGAGCTAAAGACCAGCGACCACGCGTTTACGACGACGACCGTGAACCTCCGGGCGGAGGCGTCCCTGACGGCGGACGTTGTCACGAAGGTGCCTTCCGGCTCCCGGGTGAAGCTGCTGGGACTGACGGAGGACGATGAGTGGATGCAGGTAGAGTACAAGGGCATCCAGGGGTACATCAAGGCGATGTATCTGTCGGTGAAGAAGCCGAAGCCGTTAGCTACGGTAGCGCCGACAGCCACGCCGGAGCCGACGATGGATTCACAGCCGACGGCCACGCCGGCGCCGACTCCTACGCCGACCAAGAAACCGAGAAAGACCAAGAAGCCGAAAAAGACGCCGGAGCCGTACGATGAGCCGGAAGAGCCGGATTACACAGAAGAGCCGGACATCACGGCGGAGCCCACCGAGGTTCCCACGGAGCCGCCTACGGAGAAGCCCACGGAAAAGCCGACTGAGAAGCCTACGGAGAAACCGACCGAGAAGCCCACGGAGCCGCCTGCCACTACGGAGACGTCGGGAGGCGCTGCCCAGAATGAGGCGCCTGCTTCATGAGCCGGGAGAGAGGGATCAGAATGGAGATTGACATGGAACAGCTGACGCCGATGATGCAGCAGTATCTGGAGACAAAGGAACAATATAAGGACTGCATTCTCTTTTACCGGCTGGGGGATTTCTATGAGATGTTCTTTGACGACGCCCTGTGCGTCACAAAGGAATTAGAGCTCACCCTGACCGGTAAGAGCTGCGGATTGAAAGAGAGGGCACCCATGTGTGGTGTCCCATTTCATTCTGCGGAGGGATATATCAACCG
>CANPZR010000263.1 GCA_947589175.1 uncultured Lachnospiraceae bacterium
GGGAAACCCTATACCCGCTTCTACTACCGGAGCCGGTACGGCGGGGGATTCCGCTGGATTTCCATGGATCTCGTGGCCGCGGGGGACTACGGTCCGGACAATTCCATTATTTATCTGTACATCCGGGACGTCCACGAGGACTTCGTGACCCACATCGAGGAGCGGGATTTTCTCACCAGCGGACTGAACCGGCGGGGCTTTATCAAGCAGGCGCAGAATTTTCTGAATCAGGCGGATGAGAACTGCTCCTACGCCATCCTGATGTACAACATCAAAAATTTTAAGGCCATCAACGAGTTTCTGGGAACAGACAGCGGAGACGACCTGCTGCGCGACACCTATCAGCGGCTCAGCCAGTCCTTCCTAAAGCCGGTCATGATCGCGCGCATGGACGGGGATCACTTTTTCTGCCTGGTGAACCAGGACTGCATCCACTACGACATGCTGCCGGGGCTGTGCAAGAGCGCGTTTTCCAGAGACAACAAAAATATCGGCGTGCACGCGTGCTGCGGCATTTACCTCATCAACGACCGGACGCTCTCCGTCAGCACCATGTGCGACTACGCCAAGATTGCCATCGGACATATTTATGACGAATATGTAAAGCCCTACGCCGTCTTTGAAATATCCATGCGGAAAAATTACATCATCCACTCGGAAATCCAGGGGCAGGTTTTCAACGCCCTGAAGGACGGCCAGTTCGAGGTGTACTACCAGCCGATTTTCAACGCCCACACCGGGGAAATCACCTCGGCGGAGGCGCTCATCCGCTGGAACCACCCGGAGCGGGGCGTCGTCTCCCCCGGCCTGTTCATTCCGGTCCTGGAGGAGAACGGCTACATCACCCAGCTGGACCGCTTTGTACTGAACGAGGTCCTGGACTTCCAGCGCAGACGGAAAAAAGAGGGGAAAAGGACCGTGCCCGTGTCCATCAACCTGTCCTGGATGGATTTCTACGACAAGGAACTGATGCAGGCCATTCTCGATGAGCTGAACAGCGATGAGAACATCCTTTTAGTCCGCTTTGAGGTGACGGAGACGTCCTACGCCGCCTTGTCAAACAGCGAAGAGGATATCATCACCAAGCTGCGGGAGGCCGGAGCGGAGGTGCTGCTCGACGACTTCGGCAGCGGCTACTACTCTTTCAGCACCTTCAGCGACTACGACTTTGACATCATCAAGCTGGACATGGGATTTGTCCAGAAGCTCGACACCGACGACAAGACAAAGAGCATCATTCACTCCATCATCGACATGTCCCATCACATGAATGCCCGCGTCATCGCGGAGGGCGTCGAGACAAAGTCGCAGTTGGATTTCTTAGACCACCACGACTGCGACTACATACAGGGTTATTATTTTTCCCGGCCGCTTCAGCAGAGTGATTTTGTCCACGCGCTGGAAAAAAAACAGGAAAACCCCAAATAATAAAATTCAAATTTTTACAGTTTTATTTTATAAAAAACACAGGAACACCGCGCATGTTGATCCAGCGCGTCTGTCCCTGTGTTTTGTTCTTTTAATTTTTTACCGCAATCACTCCGAAGCATTTACGCGACAGAGCAATGTAACTGCATTGGCAATCTTTAGCTTTTCCTCTGTCACTATCACTCCTGATTCTGCCGCTACTGATTCAGGATGGGAAGTCCATTCTCATCCCATACCACCTTGCGGATTCTCGCGCTGCGGCACGGGTCGTAGAGCGGATCCTCATCACCATAGCCGCACTTGCCCTCAAAGCACTCCTGCGAGCGGGAATGATAGACAAAAATCGTGTTGCCGTCTTCATCCTCCGTAAAGGAGTTGTGTCCCGGTCCGTACTCGCCGACCAGATCCTCGGACGTCAGCGCGGGCGTGCTCTGCTTGGTCCATGATTTTGGATCCAGCAGATCTGCCTTTTCATCCGCGTAGAGAAGTCCGATGCAGTACTCCGGTCCGGTCGCGGCGGCGGAATACGCCACGATCACCTTGCCGTCATGAATCAGCACCGACGGTCCCTCGTTGACCGGAATGGAGACGCGCTCCCAGTAATACTCCGGTTTTGTGAGGAGCATCGCCTTAGTCTTTGCGATCCACGGCTGCGCGGGATCCACCTCGGCCATGTACAGATTCGACTCCGGCGCCTTCTGCGCCCAGATCACATAGGATTTTCCATTGCACTCAAAATAGGTCATATCCAGCGAAAAATTCGTAAATGATACGGTATCGCCGGACGCCGCCTGGAATTTCCCTTTCGCCTCCCAGTCTGTCGTGTAGGGATCGTCCCCGGTACACATCAGCACATGGCAGTTGATGTCAAAAGGATTGGAGGACGAGCCGCTGGAGGCATAGTACAGATACCACTTGCCGCCGATCTTGTGCAGCTCCGGCGCCCAGATAAAGCGGTGCTCGCTCTTGCTGTCCTTCTCATCCCAGACCGTCTTTTCCTCCGCCGTCTTCAGGCCCTCAATCGTCTTTGACCTGCGCAGCACAATCCGGTCGTATCCCTCCGCGTCTCTTGCCCCGTTCATCGGATACGAGGCAGTAAAATAATAGTATCCGTCGTCGCCTTTTGTAATGTAGGGATCCGCCCGGTTCTCAATGAAAATCTCGGACTCCGTGCCCTTCTTGTGCGTCTCTGTTCCTTTCGTGTCCTGATACATCTGCTTCACCTGCTCATCTGTTTTTACTTCTGTCGTCACCGTCACTTCCCGTACAAATCCGGTCCACGTCACATCCGGATAGGACGATTTGCCGATATAAGCCGCCAGCTTGCTTCCAAAATCGCTGATTTTCTTCTGCACCTTGCAGCTTCCCACCTTTTCTCCGTTCATATAGCCGGTAATGCTCTCTGGCGTGATCACGGTCACATAGTGGTTCCACTCAATACTGGTGCACGGCCCGTCCACGCCCTTGGACGCGTCCGACGCGCTGATTCCCACCTCGGTACTCCACGGAGCCGACGCGTCCGCCGAGTTCGTGATCACCGACTTCATGCGCCCCTGGAGATTGGCCGGGTTCAGCAGCCAGTAGGAAACCGGACTGCTCTCCTTCGTCCCCACGAACATGGCGCTGGTGTTGATCGCGCCGCTGTAATTTTTCAGCCAGATGGATATTGTCAGGGTGTCCTGTCCGACAAACGCCTCCTCCGGCAGCTCGATGTAGCCGCCATTTCCCACAAACAGGGAATCGTTCTGCTGCTTCTCAGAGCTGACATTCACCAGCTTCGCGTCGTTCCCCCGCCCGGACTTGTCAAGCAGGGTCTTGCCGTCCTCGCTACAGCTCATGTCGTAGTGGATCAGCTCGCCCGCCTCCTGCTTTTGAATCGTGTCCGTATCGTCCGAATCCTTCGCCGGGTCGTCCGCCGAACCGCCTGTCGAAGCCTTCGTGACTGTCACATTTACCTGCTTTGTCACGCTGCCGGCCTTCGTCGTAATCTTCGCGCTCACAACGGCCGTTCCCTTTTTCTTTCCCTGAATCGTCACGCCCGTTTTCTTTTTTCCGGTCAGCTTCACCACGGAAGCGCCCTTTTTCACCGACCACTTTACCTTGGTGATCTTCTTGCCCGAAGAATTTTTAATCTTGACCTTCTTTGTCTTTTTTGCCTTTACCTTGACAGTCGCCGGGCTCAATTTGATTTTTTTGCCCCACGCTCCCGCCGCCTGCGCGCCCTGCGCCGGTATGCAGGTGAGCGTCAGAGCCAGGGCCGCCACCGCTGCCAGAAGCTTTGTCCCAATCCGCCTCATGATAAGTCTCCTTTCTGGGAATAAATGATAATAGAAAAATTTTTCTTAATACTGACACATCTCAATCATACGCCTCCCTCCTGTGTCCAATAGACAGCGCCAGTATATTTTTATAAATCCAGTTCCTTCCACAATTCGGAAATAGGTCTGCTTTTACAGCCGTCTTCTACATATTCATTATAGGCGTCCTGAGTTTCTTTTTCTAAAGGGTATTTATAGGGCAAGAAAAAAACAATTTAAAATCGGCACATCTATAAATATAA
>CANPZR010000264.1 GCA_947589175.1 uncultured Lachnospiraceae bacterium
CGGATCCTTGAAATATCCCGCCTTGGCGGCGATGGCAACCTGCAGAGCTGTTTCTCATCGGTGGATATTTTATACGCCCTGTATCACGGGGGCATGAACTGGAGCGTGGAAAACAGCCAGTCGCCGGAGAGGGACTATTTTATTCTTAGCAAGGGGCAGTCAAGCCTCGCGCTTTCGGCGGTCCTGGAAGAAAAGGGGCTGTTTGACCGGGAGGAATTAAACAGTTTCTGTAAATTTGGCAGCAGATTCAGCATGCAGCTTGACCGGACGAAATTCCCAGAGGGAGGGATAGAAAATTCAGCGGGCTCTCTGGGGCACGGATTTCCTATGGCGGTCGGACTTGCCCATGCGTGCAGGATAAAGTGCGCTGAAAACAGGGTATATGTCCTTGCCGGTGACGGCGAGATGAACGAGGGGACGATGTGGGAGGCGTGCGCTTTTGCGGGCGGCCATAAGCTGGATAATATCACGCTCGTTATTGATGATAATGATTCGATTGGGCGCATGCTCGACTTATCTCCGCTGAAGGACAAGCTGGAGGCGTTCGGATTTGCGGTCTTTGAAGCGGACGGACATGACATTGACAGCTTGAAACTATCATTGAATAAATGCAGGGAAGTAGCAGGCCGCCCGCAGGCCGTGCTTGCCCGCACGGTCCGGGGCTATGGTTCGGAGACACTGATGCGTGATAATTCATGGTTCCACAGGTCGCCGGATGAGGAGGAGATGGAACTGCTGAAAAGGGAGGTTGAAAGCTTTGAGAAAAGCGATGATTAGATCCGTGAGCGATATGATCCGGAATGAGGCGGATACATCGCTTTTTTTAGTAGATATCGGCGTCTGGGCATTTCGGGATATCTTAGGGGAATATCCGGACAGGGCAATGAACATAGGCATTTTTGAGGACGGCATGGCCAGCCTTGCGGCCGGGATGGCACTTGGCGGGATTATTCCCACCATTTATGGGATTTCACCGTTTATCGTGGACCGGGCTATGGAGCAGCTGAAGCTTGATTTTGCATACCAGAAGCTGCAGGGAAATTTCATTACGACCGGGGCGTCCTATGATTTTTCGACGCTCGGGTATTCGCACTATTGCCCGGAGGATCTGGGGATCATATCCATGATGCCGGGCTTTGAGTTTGTTGCGCCCGGCACGGCGTCTGAATTTACAAGGCTCTTTGGCCAGTCTCACCGCGATGGCTGCCCCACTTATTTTCGTTTGAGCGACCATGTAAATAAAAGGGATGTCGAAGTGGATTTTGGGAAAGCGGCGGTAATAAAAACGGGAAGCCGCGCCACGGTCATAGCCGTATCCACAGCGCTGGACGCGGTCCTCGATGCCTGCGGGGATGAGGACGTCAGTATTCTTTATTACACGACTTTGACTCCATTCGACAGGGAGACGCTGAAAAACCACTATAATGGCGGAAACATTCTTCTCTGCGAGCCGCATTATGAGGGGACTCTGGCGTATGAGGTTTACAGGACGTTTCCGGACAGGCCCGTGCGGCTGTCCTGCGTCGGCGTCAGGCGCGAGATCTTGAGGAATTATGGGAGCAAGGAAGAAAATGACATTTATAATGGTTTGACGGCAGAAAATATTTTTGAAAAATTGAGGAATTTGATGAAATCGTGAAAACACAAGGAGGCACTATGAACCTGATACTTTTATCCGGCGGCTCCGGCAAGCGCCTGTGGCCGCTCTCCAACAACGTCCGCTCCAAGCAGTTCATCCAGATTTTCCGGCGGCCGGACGGCTCTTACGAGTCGATGGTTCAGCGCGTATACAGACAGATTTTGTCGGTGGACAACTCCGCCTCCGTCACCGTCGCGACCTCAAAAACGCAGGTCTCTGCGCTTCACAACCAATTGGGCGAGAACGTCGGAATCTCGGTCGAGCCCTGCCGCAGGGACACGTTTCCTGCCATTGTCCTGGCGTCCGCGTATCTGGCAGACGTGAAGCATATCGATCCGGAGGAGCCGGTGATCGTCTGCCCGGTGGATCCGTATGTGGAGGAGGATTATTTCGAGGCGCTGAAAAAGCTTTCCGCGCAGGCGGCCAGGGGAGAATCCAATTTAGTCCTCATGGGGATCCAGCCTACATACCCCTCGGAAAAATACGGGTACATTATTCCTGAAAATGACGGGCCGACGGCAGGGGTGCGGACATTCCGCGAAAAGCCGACGGCGGACGCGGCGAGGGAATATATTGCCGAAGGGGCGCTCTGGAACGGCGGCGTTTTTGCCTATAAGCTGAAATATGTGCTGGAGACGGCGCACCGGATGATGGATTTCACGGATTATTACGACCTATTAGAAAGGTATCGGGAAATGCCCAGGATCTCGTTTGATTATGCGGTCGTGGAAAAGGAGGAGAAGATCCAGGTGCAGCGGTTCGCGGGGCAGTGGAAGGATCTGGGCACATGGAACACGCTGACGGAGGCGATGCGGGATTCCGTTGTCGGCCAGGGCGTGATGAATGACGCGTGCAGCGGCGTGCATATCGTGAACGAGCTGGACGTCCCGGTGCTCGCCATGGGCCTCCACGATGTGGTCATTTCCGCCTCGCCGGAGGGGATCTTAGTATCGGACAAGGAGCAGAGCAGCTATATCAAGCCGTTCGTGGACCGGTTCGAGCAGCAGGTGATGTTTGCGGAGAAGAGCTGGGGCAGCTACCGCGTCATGGATGTGGAGCCGGATTCCCTGACAATCAAGGTGACGCTTGGCGCTGGGAGCAGAATGAATTACCACAGCCACAAGAACCGTGACGAGGTGTGGGTGGTCATATCCGGCAGGGGAAGGACGGTCGTGGACGGCATGGAGCAGAATGTGGAGCCGGGGGACGTGGTCACCATGTCCGCCGGCTGCCGGCACACCGTGATCGCGGAGACGGAATTGAAGCTGATCGAGGTACAGTTAGGGGAGGACATCAGCGTCCATGACAAGCAGAAATTTGAACTCGAATAAGCCCGCGGCGCCCCTGCTGCTCCGCCCTTCCGGCAAGGACTATCTCTGGGGCGGGAGCCGCCTGAACGATGATTTTGAGAAGAACATCGCGATGGATCCGCTGGCGGAGACATGGGAGTGCTCGACTCACCCGGACGGGCCGTGCTATGTGGCGGGCGGCGGATTTGACGGGAAGGAGCTGGCGGAGGTGCTGCGGCAGCACCCGGAATATCTGGGGGAAAGGCACAGGGGCAGGGACTCGCTTCCTATTCTGATCAAGTTCATTGACGCCAGAAGGGACCTTTCCGTGCAGGTGCACCCGACGGACGAATACGCCAGGGAGCATGAGCGGGGCCAGTCCGGCAAGACGGAGATGTGGTATGTGCTGGACGCGGCCCGGGACGCGGAGCTGGTCTATGGACTGAATAAGGACTGCACGCGGGAGGAGCTGCGCCAGGCCATAGGGGAGGGGCGCCTGATGCGGTATCTGCAGCGGGTTCCCGTGCACAAGGACGACCTGTTTTTTATCCGGGCAGGGACAATCCACGCCATCGGCGCGGGGGCGCTTATTGCGGAGATCCAGGAGAGCTCCAACCTGACATACCGGCTCTACGATTATGACAGGACCGACAAAAACGGAGCAAAGAGGGAGCTCCATGTGGAAAAGGCGCTTGCCGTGGCGGATCTCTCTGCCAGCGGGGAGCCGAGGCAGCCCCTGCGGGTGCTGAAATACAGGCAGGGCTGCGCGTCGGAGCTGCTGTGCCGGTGCCGGTATTTTGAGGTGTACCGCCTGTTTGTGAATACGGAGCGCAGGCAGAAGGTGCATTACCGGGCGGACGGGCTTGCCTTCCGCGTGCTGCTGTGCGTGAACGGCTGCGGGACCATTTCCCATGAGGGAGGGGCCGTCCCGTTTTATAAGGGGGACTGCCTGTTTGTCCCCGCGGACTCGGTCACGCTTACGATTCACGGGAAGGCGCAGTTTCTGGATGTACGCGGCTAGGAACAGGG
>CANPZR010000265.1 GCA_947589175.1 uncultured Lachnospiraceae bacterium
AGCGCAATGCCAATCAGCCGGTCCACATGGTCGGCCATAAACAGCGGAATATTCAAAACATCGTCGTCTAACCTCAAATTATTTAGGGAAAGCCGAACCCGAAGCTTGACCTGCTCCGGAAACAGCTCCTTAAATTTTTTCAGGCTTCTGCTCCCGACATTTGTATCGGACTTGACTTCCACGGGAAAAATATCATTTTCACGCTGAATAAGAAAATCTACCTCGTAAGGCGGATTATTCCTGCTCCAATACCGGGGCGTTACCTCAAATTGCGTAATCAGTGACTGGAGCACAAAATTTTCAGTCAGCGCGCCCTTGAACTCGGTAAACAGACGGTTTCCCTCTCCAAAAGCAGTGGGCGAGAGCTGTGCCAGACGGCGGAGCAGTCCCACATCTGCCAGATAAATCTTAAAAGCCGACAGATCGTCGTAAGCAGCTACCGGCAGGCCCGGAGCCGTGCTCCGATAAATCTTATGCACCAGCCTGGCGTCCACCAGCCACTGCAGGGCGTCCTCATATTCACGAGCTCTAGCCCCCTCCTTGACGACCTTGTAAATAAACTTTTTATTTTCCTTTGCCAGCTGGGACGGCATGGATTTCCAGATCAAAGAAATCTTGGGGAACTCGCTGGTATCCGGATGCTTGGCAAAATCCCGCTCATAGGCGGCAATAATCCCGGACAGCGCTTCCTGCATAGCGGCAACATCACGCTCTTTGGTCCACATCAGCACAGATTCCGGCATCCCTCCTGTGACATAATACATCTTCAATTTTTCACAGAGCGGGTTAAAAAAAGCGTCTGGAATCGCTTCCATAGCATCCACGCTCTCCAGATATTCAGCAAGATTTTCATCACCATTCGCCATCAAAAATTCCGCGAATGTCATCGGGTTCATCTGCATGAAATTAACTTTCCCTACCGGAAAAGAGGATGGCTTCGCCAGCGCAATCCCCAAAAGAGAACCGGCGCAGGCAATATGGTATTGCGGGGCATTTTCATAAAAATATTTCATAGCATTGATCACCTTGGGACAATCCTGTACCTCGTCAAAAATAATCAGCGTCTTTTCCGGTACAATCCTCTGCCCTCCCGTCATCATAAGATTCTGCAAAATACGCCCTACATCCTTAGTCGTTTCAAAAAACTGCCTGTACTCTTCATTCTCGTCAAAATTAAAATAAGCCGTATTCTCATAGCAGCGTCTTCCAAATTCCCGGAGAATCCATGTCTTTCCCACCTGACGCACGCCCATCAAAAACAGCGGCTTCCGATAGGGAGAATCCTTCCATTTCATCAGACTGTCCAAAATCAATCGCTCCATTCTCTCACCCTCCTCACATTTTTATTGGCATTTTGAACTTGGTTGTCACATTTTTATTGATATTTTTGTGTGTTTCATCACATTATTATTGGTATTTTCACGCGTTTCAATCACATTTTTATTATATCATACAATATGAGAAAAGCAATAGAAAAAACCGCCGAGAGCAATCTGTGATAGGATCACTGCTCCCGTGCGATTCCCAGACATTCATCCAGTCTTTCTTCCTCCAGTCCAGCTATCATTTCCGCAAATGGCTGCAGATTGCCATTCACCGCATAGTTTTCCAGAACCTCAAAGTATTCCAGTCGATTTTCCTTTGCGATGGATACTGGAAGGAATCCGTCTGTCATTAACTGATAATTCATAATCATTCGGGATGTGCGGCCATTCCCATCTACAAACGGATGGATTTTTACAAACTCCGCATGTGTCCATGCTGCAAGTTCAATCGCATTTTCAGTATCCCTATATTGCATCTCTGCATAGAAATTCTTTATCTGTCGATACATTTCATTTGGTACGGGCGGCTTATGCTTTGCACCGGATATGCGCACCTCTACCGTTCGATAGATGCCGCCGGTAAGGATATTATCCATCAGCAGCGCATGGATATCTTTCACTATGTTCTCATCCAGAGGCTTTCTGTCAGAAATACATTTTTTCACATAATCAAATGCCCTGTTATGATTTACTACCTCATAAATCTCACGGAGGGTCTTTCCCCCAACAGAAATGCCATCTTCCAGCACTGCCTTTGTCTGAATCAGACTCAATGTATTTCCCTCAATCGCAGTGGAGTTATGTGCATACTCAATATCAAAGCTTTTCTCGAAGCTCTGTAATGCCTCTTTCGGCAACTGTTCATACGTTTTTTTTAGCTGTTCTCTTTTTTGACAAAGCAAATAATAATCCATACAATCTCACCTCTTTCCATGACGGCATATCATTTTTTCATTTTACCATAAGTTTTACCGGAAAACAATTCCACAAACAAAACTCGGTGCAAAATCTTGCGATATTCCGCACTAGATTACGATAATCCCCAAAACTGCAAAAAAACGCCGGGAGCAATCTGTGATAGAATCACTGCTCCCGGCGGTTTGAATGTCTTATATCTGTACTTCTGCGGTTATCGCTCAAAAATCCTGTCTTTATCTTTATCCGAGCTGTGCAGCCACCTCGGCCGCGAAGTCTTCTTCCTTCTTCTCAAGACCTTCGCCGGTCTCAAAGCGGATAAATCCGGTCAGCTTGATGTTCGTGCCTGCTGCCTTGGAAACAGACTCTACATACTTAGCGACTGTCTCCTTGTTCTCTGCCTTTACATAAATCTGCTCGGTCAGGCAGACTTCCTTGAGCTCCTTGTTCAGACGGCCCATAATCATCTTCTCAATGATGTTGTCCGGCTTGCCCGCGTTCTTCGGATCGTTCTTCGCCTGCGCTAAAAGAACTTCCTTCTCCTTCTCCTTGTACTCCTCGGAAACGTCGTCAGAGGAAAGATACTTCGGATTCATGGCTGCTACCTGCATAGCCACATCCTTCAGGCACTCTTTCACCGCGTCGGACGCGCTGTCCGTCTCAGCGGATACTAAAACGCCGATCTTGCCGCCCGCGTGAATATAGGGAACAATCAGGCCGTCCGGCTGCTCTGCCTTCTCAAAACGGCGGATGTTCATGTTCTCGCCGATCTTCGCAATCATGTTCTTCAAATTCTCCTCAACCGTCACAGAGGAATCCTCAATCCACGGCTCCGCCATAAATGCGGCCATGTCTGCGGCGTTGGTTGCCAGCGCCTGTGCGGCAACCGCGTTGACCAGATTCTGGAACACCTCGTTCTTTGCCACAAAGTCTGTCTCGGAATTGACCTCTACGATCGAAGCGCTCTTTCCGTCGTCGCTCACCTTGACTGCTACCATACCCTCGGCGGCAATGCGGCCTGCCTTCTTCTCAGCCTTAGCCAGTCCGTTCTCGCGCAGCCACTCTACTGCCTTATCCATATCGCCGTCCGTGTTGGTCAGAGCCTTCTTACAGTCCATCATGCCGGCGCCTGTCATCTCTCTTAATTCTTTTACCATTGATGCTGAAATAGCCATTTTATTCTTCCATTCCTTTCTATAATTAAACTGAAAACTGAATTTATGCCTCGATGGCCTCTGCTGCCTCATCCTCAGCTTCCTCCGGCACGTCCGCCATGGACTCGCCCTGGTTCGCCTCAATCACAGCGTCCGCCATCTTGGAAACGATCAACTTGACAGCGCGGATTGCGTCGTCGTTGCCCGGAATGACATAATCCAGTTCCTCCGGATCGCAGTTAGTATCCACGATGCCAATCAGCGGAATGCCGAGAATGTGAGCCTCCTGGATGCAGATTCTCTCCTTCTTCGGATCCACTACGAAAATCGCGTCCGGAATATCCTTCATCTCTTTGATGCCGCCCAGATTCTTCTCCAGCTTATCCCACTCTTTTCTCAGGTTGATGACCTCTTTCTTCGGAAGCACGTCAAAGGTTCCATCCTCAGACATCTTCTCAATGTCCTTCAGTCTCTTGATACGGGTCTGAATCGTCTTGAAGTTGGTCAGCATGCCGCCGAGCCATCTCTCGTTGACATAGAACATGCCGCAGCGCTC